>JAKMCZ010000166.1 GCA_022428185.1 Alphaproteobacteria bacterium
TATCAAGATTGAGCAAAATCTCGCTGACCAGATAGCGTGTTTGGTTAACCGCTTTCACCGCTTTGTCATATTGCTCGTCGATTTCGCGGTCGCCGACTTTTATGCGCCCGCCAAAACTACGACGCACAAATTGGTTCCAAGCTAACTCGGCACGAATTTGTGCCTTTAACGTGTCTTCCTCGATTGCGCTCTTTTTGAGGAAATCCTTAATGCCGTCCAGCGTCATACTATCTTGATCGGCTAACAGCTCCATACGCTCTTCGATTTCGGTTTGTTCAATCTCAATCTCAACTCGATTGGCTTCTTGTAATTGCAATTTCTCATCGACCAAAGCGCGCAATACCTGACCGCGCATGCGTTCGGTCATCTCCGGCGATTTTTTGATTCCTGACGTGGCGAAGAATAAGTCGACGCGCTGATCGACATCGTAAAGCGAAATCACCTCGTCATTAACGACGACGGCGATGCCTTCAATATCGCGCGCCGAGGCGGGCAAAGCCGCGCTCAACATAAGTGCAAAAAGCAAGCGTATCATTCGACCCGTTATCATTTCTTTCCTATCGCGACACCGCGACTGCGGCGATGAGACCCTGTTTTACATTAAATCGACAGTGGACGCATAAGTTTTTACACCATAATGTGTCGAGCAATAAACCTTCAAGTTAGTGCTGCACGGAGAAAAAAATGCCTTTATCGATTGCTTTAGCCACGGACAAATTGCCTGAAAAAGGTTCGCTCATTATCACGGCTACTGATGGTGGCAAGCTTGGCCCTATCGGCAAACAGCTTGATAAGAAAATCGGCGGTGCCATTGGCAAGGCGATTAAGATTAAAAAGTTTAAGGGCAAACCGGGTTCAATGTTTGCGCTGCTTGCACCGGCCAAATCGCAGCTTGACCGCATTGTGGTTTTGGGTGTCGGCAATGGCAAAAAGCTGAGTGCGGCCGATGCTGAAAAAATGGGTGGCACGGCACTTGGCGCGGTCGAAAAAGCCAATGGTAATGTGACGCTGCTGCTGGAGCCGCTGGGCAGTAATGTCGCTGATGGTGAGATTGCCGCGCGCGCCGCGACTGGCGCTTATCTGCGCGATTACAAATTCGAAACCTATAAGACGAAAAACAAAACCGAAGGCGGCCCGAAGAAATTTACTGTCGCGACCAAAGCGGCCACGGCAGCGCGCAAAGCTTTTTCTGAATTGAAAGCGGTGGCGGACGGCACGATTATCGCGCGCGATTTGGTCAATGAGCCTTCTAATATTTTGACACCGCCGGAATTTGCCAAGCGCACCAAGTCGCTAACCAAGCTGGGCGTCAAGGTTGAAGTGCTGAGCGAAGCGCAAATGAAAAAGCTCGGTATGGGGTCGTTGCTCGGCGTCGGGCAGGGTAGCCGTCAACCTAGCCAAATGGTTGTCATGCAATGGAACGGTGCAGCCAAGTCGAAACAACCGGTGGCTTTTGTCGGCAAAGGCGTATGCTTTGACACGGGCGGCATATCCATTAAACCGGCTGGCGGCATGGAAGACATGAAGGGCGATATGGGCGGCGCGGCTGCGGTTACCGGTCTGATGCATGCGCTTGCCAGCCGCAAGGCGAAAGTTAACGCGATTGGCGTTATCGGCCTGGTGGAAAACATGCCCGATGGCAACGCGCAACGCCCGGGCGATATTGTTACCTCAATGTCAGGGCAGACGATTGAAGTGCTGAACACCGATGCCGAAGGCCGCCTCGTGCTGGCCGATGCACTTTGGTACACGCAAAAGCGCTTCAAGCCGCAATTCATGATTGATTTGGCGACGCTGACCGGCGCGATATTGGTGGCGCTGGGACAAGATTATGCCGGCATGTTTGCCAGTGATGATAAACTGGCCGAGCAATTGACCGAGATTGGTAATGCTGAGGGCGAGAAAGTCTGGCGCATGCCGATGAATGATAATTTCGATAAAATGATAAATACGCCCAATGCCGATATGAAAAATATCGGCGGTCGCTATGCCGGTTCATCAACGGCGGCTCAGTTTTTGAAACGCTTCACCAATAATGTGCCCTGGGTGCATCTTGATGTTGCCGGAACCGCAATGGGTAGTCCAAAAAGCACGACCAGCCGCACATGGGCTTCAGGCTATGGCGTGCGCCTGCTCGACCGCTTGGTGAAAGCGCATTACGAAAAATAATGAGCGAGGTTCTGTTCTATCATCTGGAGCGTCAGACGCTGGAACAGGCTTTGCCCTTATTGCTTGATGCCACGTTAAAGCGCGGATGGAAGGCCGTTGTGCAGGCCGGTTCTGAAGCGCGGTTGCAAGCGTTGGACAGCCACCTATGGACCTATAAAGACGATGCGTTTTTACCCCATGCCGCCAAAGGCGATGCCCGCTTTGCCGAGCATGTCGCCGAGCAGCCGATTTGGCTGACCGATGAAGACGAGACACCGAATAATGCTGAGGTGCTGTTTTTGGTCGATGGCGCTGAGCGCGCCGCGATAGACGGCTTTACGCGCTGCGTGTTTATGTTTGACGGGCGCGACGAAGAAAATGTTAACCGCGCGCGTGCACGCTGGGGCGATTTGCAAAAAGCCGGGCACGCATTGACCTATTGGCAGCAATCGCCCGAAGGCAAATGGGAACAAAAAGGCTAACTTGCCAAGCCCCGAAAGCGCGCCTATAAGACCCTCAATTCAATCTCACTTGAGGACAAGATTATGGCTCTTGAACGTACTTTTTCCATCATCAAACCCGATGCCACCAAACGCAATTTGACCGGTAAAATCATCGATCGGTTTGAAAGCAATGGTCTGCGCATTGTCGCGTCAAAGCGTATTCACATGACCCGCGAACAAGCCGGTGGTTTTTATGCGGTGCATAAAGAGCGCCCGTTCTACAATGACCTTGTCGATTTCATGGTGTCCGGCCCGGTGGTTGTGCAGGTTTTAGAGGGCGAAAACGCCATTGCCAAAAACCGAGAAATTATGGGCGCAACCAATCCGGCTGAAGCTGATGAGGGCACAATCCGCAAGGATTTTGCCGAAAGCATTGATGCCAATTCAGTGCACGGCTCTGATGCACCTGAGACCGCCGCCGAGGAGATTAAATTTTTCTTCTCTGATGACGAATTGGTCGGCTAGGTAAATCGGCACTTGGAATTTGACTGGCGGGCCTAAGTGCCCGCCATTTTTATAAGAACCGTATCCAACGCCTCGGGATAGGCGATATGCTCTTGCTCTAAAACACGCGCAGCCAGTGTGTCGGGCGTGTCATCGGGTAAAACCGGAACGGTTTTCTGCACGATAATCGGCCCGTCATCCATTTCGGGGCGCATGTAATGCACGGTGCAGCCATGCTCCCTGTCACCAGCTTCCAGCGCGCGGGTGTGGGTGTCCAAACCCTTATATTTGGGCAGTAGCGATGGGTGGATGTTAATCAGGCGGTCGCGCCAGTTATTGACAAAATCTTCGGTCAGCAGACGCATAAAACCGGCGCAGCAAATCAAATCAATCCCAGCCGCGCGCAAGGTTTCGTCCAGCTTGGCATCAAACGCATCACGGCTTTCAAATCCCGTATGGTCAATAATCTCGCAAGGAATATTTGCGTCAGCGCAAAAATCAATGCCTCTGGCAGCGGGACGATTGCTGATAGCCATCACTAAGCGGGCAGGCACGTCGTCGCGGGCAATATGGTGGGAGAGGGCCTGCAAATTGCTGCCGTGACCGGAAAACAGAATGGCGATATTGACGGGCGCACCGCTCATGCGCTGTCGAAGCTTGAAAAACTGACCGCGTCGGCACCGCGCGCCGTCAAATGACCGATTGGAATGACCGTTTCACCCTCAGCCGCCAGTATCGCCATCACATCGGCCAAAGCGTCGGGTTTGACAATCAACGCCATGCCAATGCCGCAGTTAAATGTGCGCAGCATTTCGGCGGTTTCAATCGAGCCGGCAAATTGCAGCCATTGAAAAACCGGCGGCATTTTCCACGCTGCCAAATCAATATGCGCCGATAAATTATCAGGCAGCACACGCGGCAGATTTTCTTGAAAACCGCCGCCTGTTATATGCACCAGCCCGTTAATCGGGGCATTGGCGCGCAAGGCTTGAAGCACTGATTTCACATAAATTCGCGTCGGGGTCAGTAAGTCCTCGGCGACCGATTTATCGCCATTGGCCGGACTGGCCGCGTCCCATGCCAAGCTTTCCTGCTCAACCAGCTTGCGCACCAGCGAAAACCCGTTGGAATGAAGCCCGTTACTTGCGAGACCGAGAATAATATCGCCCTCAGCCATATCATCGTGTGGCAGAATTTTGCGGCGCTCGACCGCACCGACGGCAAAGCCCGCAAGGTCATAATCTCCGGCCGCATACATGCCCGGCATTTCCGCAGTTTCGCCGCCGATAAGCGCGCAATTGGCCTGCCGACAACCCTCGGCAATGCCTGAAATAACATCGCTTGCGGCATCGACATCAAGCTTGCCCGAGGCGAAATAATCGAGAAAAAAAAGTGGCTCTGCACCCTGCACAATCAAATCATTGACGCACATGGCGACCAAATCAATACCGACCGTGTCATGAATCCCGCTCTCAATGGCGATTTTCAACTTGGTGCCGACGCCATCATTGGCGGCGACCAAAACCGGATCGTCAAATTTGCATGCGGCAAGGTCAAACAGACCGCCAAAGCCACCCAAATCGCTGTCCGCACCGAGGCGCGCAGTCGATTTAGCCATTGGCGCAATGCGCTCAACCAATGTGTTGCCGGCTTCAATATCGACACCGGCATCGGCATAGGTGGCGGGCGGTTTATTGTGGTTTGAATTTTCGCTCATGAGATTGTTTCTACACGACTCGTTGCATGCCACAAAATAGCCCGCATCATGTCTAAAGTAACCATCTAAATCAGCATTGCGGGGAAGATGTCCCCGCGTTAGGTTGCGCGCATGAATTTTATACGCCTGTTTTTTGCTTTTACGCTCCTGTTCGCAATGCCCGTTTATGCGGGCAATGTGTTTCAGGTTGACCGTATTAAGGTCGATGTGTCAGCCACCTCGACCACATTGGCGCGCACCTCCGCTTTGGCGCAGGGGCAAGTGCGCGCGCTGGATAAGGCGATGCGCCGCTTGGTGAAGCAGGAAGAATGGGATTTAATCCCCGATATTCGCACGCTCGACGTGGAAAATCTGGTCGAAGTGCTGCGTATCAGCGATGAAAAAACCGGCCCGACCCGCTATCTGGCAACGCTTTCAGTGCAGTTTAAGCCGGGGCCGTTGCGCGATTTGCTGCGCAGCTATGGCGTGGCCGTGACCGAAGTGCAAAACAAACCGGCTTTGCTTTTGCCGGTGCTGGAAGATTTGCAAGGCCTGCAAGCGTGGGGCGAACATTGGTGGCAGCAAAGCTGGCGCGATTACGATATCGATAATAATCCGGCGCCACTGCTTTTGCCGCTCGGCGATTTGGACGACTCTTTGATTGCCAATGCCGAAGATATTCTCATCGGCGATCCGGCTAAACTGCAAAGGCTGAATGACCGCTATGGCACACAATCAGTTGTTGTCGCGCATGCGCTGGCCGATGTGGACGGTCAGCTTGGCGTTACCGCTTATATATTCGGGCTTGAAGACAGCGATGTTATCGTGCGCACCTATCGCACCGGCGAGCCGCATGAGGATATGGGGCGGGTGGCGATTGATGAGATTGCATCAGCATTGGCTGAACGCTGGAAGCTGGTGGCTGCGGTAAAATCTGACGAGCAACAAATTTTGCGTGTGCGCGCCGATTATCCCGGTCTGAAGGATTGGACGCGACTATTGGCGCGGCTCGATGAAGCTAAGCTGGTTCGCGATGTGACGATTGTCGAACTGGCTAAAAACTATGCTTATATTGACCTCGCCTATATCGGTTCGGTGGCGCAACTGGGCGGTAATTTAGGTCAGCGCGGCTTGGTTTTAGATGAAAAAGAAGCAGGCTGGACGATGACCACAGAAGAAAGCGCGGTGTTGCAATGATACAAATTCGCATAACGCATTTATTCGCCGTTGCGGGCGTGTTTGTTGCGCTTTATCTGCTCAGCGCGCTGGCTGATATTTTATTGCCTTTTGTGCTGGGGTTTGCACTGGCCTATTTCCTCGACCCGCTGGCTGACCGGCTTGAAGCTGTCGGCGTGCGGCGTGGCCTCGCAACGCTAACAATTACCATGGCTGTGGGTCTGGCTTTATTGGTGGCGATGGCTTTTGGTTTGCCGGTTTTGGCGCAGCAAATCTCACTCATTATTGTCGTGCTGCCCGGATATATCAGCGATGTTCAAGGTTGGATTTTGCAGCAAAACCTTGCCGAAGGGCAGAGTGAACTTATCGATGCAGCGGGCAATGCGCTGCTCTCGGGGTTGCAAAGCACGGCCTCAGGCCTGCTATTGACCGGCCTGTCGCTTATCAATGTGCTTTCTCTGATGGTTATCACGCCGATTGTCGCGGTCTATATGCTTAATGATTGGGACAATATGGTCGCGGGCATTGATGAATTGCTGCCCGATGACCAAGTAGAGAGCGTTCGCAATATTGCGCAACAAATCGACGAGACATTGAGCGGTTTTGCGCGCGGCCAAATTCTGGTTTGCCTGTCGCTCGGCACAATCTATGCCCTCGGCTTGTCGCTCATCGGGCTTGAAGGCGGCGTCATTGTTGGCGTATTTGCCGGTCTTATCAGCTTCATACCCTATGTCGGTTCGGCCTTTGGCTTGGTCTTGGCCGGTGCGTTGGGGCTGGGGCAGTTCGGGTTCGACTTCTCCGCACTTGGAATGATTGCCGTCGTTTTCGTCATCGGCCAATTCATCGAAGGCAATATTTTGACCCCGCGTCTGGTTGGTGACCGCGTGAAACTGCATCCCGTATGGATTATTTTTGCCCTGTTGGCGATGGGGTCGCTATTCGGGTTTTTAGGGTTGCTGCTTGCTGTTCCTTTTGCTGCCGTTGTCGGCGTGCTGGTGCGCCGCGCGCTGGCGGTTTATTTGCGTGATTATGTCCACCGTTCGAATGATGGCTGAACAACTGGTTTTCGATTTGCCGCAACGGACGGCGATGGGGCGCGATGCCTTTATGGTCTCCGACAGCAATCGTGAGGCGGTTACGCTGGTTGACGGGTTCGCCAATTGGACGCGACCGGTGCAATGGATTTACGGGCCTTCCGGCGCAGGCAAAAGCCATTTGGGCGCGGTTTTGGAAAATCTGTGCGACGCAGTGACGATTAATGCCGACGCACTGGAAAACACTGAGACTGATGAAATTTTGACCGGCGCAAAACATTGCGATGTCGTGATAATCGACCGAATTGATGTTTTGCCGACTGACAGTGAGGAGGTGCTATTTCACCTGCTCAATTTCGCCGCCAATGCAGGTTTGAAAATCCTGCTACTGTCGGAAAAACCGGCGGCGCAACTTTCTATCGCATTGCCCGATTTGGTGTCGCGGCTGAAAGCGATTGCCGCGATTGCGGTTAAAAGCCCTGATGACGCATTAATGCGCGGCTTGATGATGAAGCTGTTCGATGACCGACAAATTAAGATTGATACACGCGTGGTCGATTATGTGCTGCCGCGTATGGTTCGTGATTATGCCGAATTAGCTGATTTGGTTGCGCAAATAGACCGCAAGGCATTGGCAGAAAAGCGGGCAATTACCGTCCCAATGGTTGCGGAAATTTTACAAAGTCATATATCTGACACATAAGATGGCTTAAAGGTCGCATGGTTCGACTTTCAGGAGCTCGATGAATGTCTATGAAACTCAATGTCTTAAGAAAAGGCGCTAAAAAAGAAAAACTGCCCGAAACCCTATTAGGGTTTTCGCGTCAGGAGCGCTTTATCAATCGCGAAGTGTCGTGGTTGGCGTTTAACGAGCGCGTTCTTGACGAGGCGACCAATGCCAAACACCCACCATTG
>JAKMCZ010000190.1 GCA_022428185.1 Alphaproteobacteria bacterium
TGTTTAAGGTGCTCGCCGTGGCGCATGAAGACATGCCGCCACTCGCTGGGTTTGAGGCCGGATTTGAAACGGAATTGGGCTCATGAGTGCGCTCGCCCCCCACACCCACGCCGCATTGGACGGGCTGGCGCATGGTTTCTTCACCCGCAAAGGCGGCGTATCAGACGGTATTTATCAAAGCCTCAATATCGGGCTTGGCTCTGACGATGCGCGCGCGAAAGTGCTTGAAAACCGTGCGCTGGTAACAAGCGCATTGGGCGCAGACGCGCTGGTGACCGCGCATCAGACGCACAGCACCACCGCCGCTTTCATCGACACAGCCCAAAATAATATAAAGGCCGATGCGTTGGTGACGAAAACCGCAGGGCTTGCCATTGGTGCGCTGGCTGCCGATTGCGCGCCGGTTTTGCTGGCTGACGCCGAAAACGGCACTATCGGCGCGGCGCATAGCGGCTGGCGCGGCGCATTTGACGGCATATTAGCCAGCGTCGCCGACACCATGCGCGCGCATGGCGCAAAACACATTAAGGCGGTTATCGGCCCGTGCATTTCGCAGGCCGCTTATGAAGTCGGGCCGGAATTCATCGCCCGATTTGAGACGACCTATAAAAACGACCTCGACTTATTCGTGCCCGCCGCACAAATCGACCATCATATGTTTGACTTGCCGCAATTTGTGCAACGTCAATTGGCGCGCGCTGATGTGGTGGCGCATAATTTGGCGCTTTGCACTTATTCAGACGCAGCGCAATTTTTCTCTTATCGGCGCACCACGCATAAAGGCGAAGCCGATTATGGGCGGCAAATTTCAGCCATCATGTTACCAACATGATAGGCGCTGGTGTCAGGGGCGTGACGGCTTGTCGTCTGACTCTGCCTTCTTAATCGAGCATTGACGAGCCGCATCTATGACTTATTCGGGTTGCCGTGGTTACGTGCAATCACCCTTATTCAGCCATCACCCCTGACGCTAAAAGCACTTGGCAGCACAAGCTGCCTTAGTGCGCCTTGTGCAAGCGAGGCGGTAAAACCGCCGAGACGCGCTAAAAGCACTTGGCAGCAGAAGCTGCCTTAGTGCGCCTCCAAAGGGGGAAGGCGCGCCACCGCCAGCAAGTTGACGGGTGCTGATACCCTGTTCAAGCGAGGCTGTAAAACCGCCGAGACGCGCTAAAAGCACTTGGCAGCACAAGCTACAAACGCAAAACCGGCACCTGCAAAATCAGGTGCCGGGGCAAAGTAAACCGCATCCAGAGAGACGGCCACGGCGTATTCAGCCGAGGCTTTATTTCGCCGCCACCCCGGCTCAAACAAAAGCTTGAACGGAGTGGAGGTATTGTCTGCAAAACGCATAAAAAAAGGCCTAACGCCCCGAAGGGAACCGTTAAGCCACATACGCAATAAAAATTGCAGCTCTGAATGAGAGGTTACTAGCCCCACCGACGCACCTTCCATGCGTCAGCCAAAGAATTATGGCAGATTTCACAGCGTGGGAAAAGCCGATAGCAGCTTCAACAAAAAAGTCACTCAGACGGGGATAATTCAAAAAGGTAAATAGCGAATCTCTGCGCGCTTTGTTATTGAAAAGGGGACTTCAGTTCGGGAGAGTGCGTCATGAAAATCATTGCCGGAAACAGCAATCTACCGCTGGCCGAAGAGATCAGCGCTTATCTGAAAGTGCCGCTGGCCGAAAGCACGGTGCGCCGCTTTGCCGACAATGAAGTGTTTGTCGAAATTCTTGATAATATGCGCGGTGAAGATGTGTTTATCGTGCAATCAACTTCAGCTCCGGCCAATGACCATTTGATGGAATTGCTGATTATTATTGACGCGCTGCGCCGCGCTTCGGCGCGCCGCATCACTGCTGTGCTGCCTTATTTCGGCTATGCCCGCCAAGACCGAAAGCCGGGGCCACGCACGCCTATCTCTGCCAAACTGGTAGCAAATTTGATTGAGGCGGCTGGGGCCGACCGCGTTCTGACACTCGATTTACACGCCGGTCAGATACAAGGCTTTTTCGATATTCCAACCGATAATCTGTTTGCCGCACCGGTTTTTGTCGAAGACATAAAATCCCGCTTTAACGGTCAAGATTTGATGGTGGTCTCGCCCGATGTCGGCGGCGTGGTGCGCACCCGCGCATTGGGCAATCGCATTGGTGCTGATTTGGCGATTGTCGATAAACGCCGCGAGCGCGCCGGTGAGAGCGAAGTGATGAATATTATCGGTGATGTGACCGGCCGCCATTGCCTGCTGGTCGATGATATTGTCGATAGTGGCGGCACATTGTGCAATGCCGCCGAAGCTCTATTGCAAAGCGGCGCGGCCTCGGTGTCGGCTTACATTACGCATGGCGTATTGTCGGGCGAAGCGGTTGAGCGGGTGAATAATTCGCAGCTTGAAAAACTGCTTATCACCGACACGATTATGCCAACAGATGCGATTTTGACCTCGGATAAATTCGGCATTATTAAAATAGCCAAGCTTATTGGCGAAGCCATGCGCCGCACCACCACCGAACACTCGGTTTCCAGCCTTTTCGACTAGATGATTTAGCATTGCACGCAAGCGCGCGCCTCGCTATAACCCGCTCACGATACGATTTTGCACCCCTGGAGGAAAATCGGTCTGACCGGCATGACATGGGTTTTGTCGGGATTTATCGCTAATCTAAGGAGACAGAAATGTCTGACATTTATGAACTTGCCGCTGAAAAGCGGGAACGGGCCGGTAAGGGGATCGCTCGTGCACTACGTCGTGAAGGACTTGTGCCGGCCATCATTTACGGGGACAAAAAAGACCCTGAAGGCATCACCCTCAAATTGGGTGAAGTCAAAAAGCTTTTCAATACGGGCCGCATGTTGAACACGCTGCTGGATATTGACGTCGATGGCAAAAAGCAACGCGCTATTGCCCGCGATGTGCAATTACATCCGGTGCGCGACGATATTCTGCATGCTGATTTTCTACGCCTCGGAAAAGGTGCGAAAATTGCCGTTGAAGTGGCGGTGACTTTTCTTAACGAGGAAACCTGTCCCGGCTTGAAGCAAGGCGGCGTCTTGAACGTTGTGCGCTATTCGGTCGAACTGAATTGTCCGGTTGACAGTATTCCGGAAGCCATTGTGCTTGACCTTGCCGAAGCGGAAATGAATGACAGCCTGCATATTTCGGAAATCAAACTGCCCGAAGGTGTGGAGCCGGTGATTGCTGACCGTGACTTTACCATTGCTACAATTGCTGCACCTGCCGCGCTTAAGAGCGAGGATACAGAAGAAGGTGAAGTTGGTGAAGAAGGCGAGATTGATGGCGAAGAAGCGACCGCTGAAGACGGCGGTGGCGAAGAAGACGGCGGCGAAGAGTAATCTTCGCGCGCCTGATTTAACAACTCCCGCATTGGGAGCGCGTCATGCAGCTTTTTGTCGGCCTCGGTAATCCCGAACCCAAATATGCCAGAAACCGCCATAATATCGGTTTTATGGCGATAGATGCGCTTGCCGCAGCCTATGGATTTGCGCCGTTTCGTGACAAATATCACGGCGCATTGGCTGAAGGGCAAATCGGCGCCGAGAAAGTGCTGTTGCTGAAACCACAAACCTTCATGAATAAAAGCGGGGTTAGCGTCTCTGAGGCGGTGAATTTCTTCAAACTCGATGGCAGTCAGATTGTCGTGTTTTATGACGAACTTGATTTACCGCCGGGCAAATTGCGCATGCGACACGGTGGCGGCTTTGCCGGTCATAATGGCTTGCGCTCTATCAACGCGCATATGGGGGCTGATTTTCGACGCGCCCGTTTGGGCATTGGACACCCGGGCGATAAGGCGAAGGTCAATGGTTATGTGCTTGGTGTTTTCGCCAAAGCCGATGCTGATTGGCTGAGCGATTTTCTGGCGGCCTTATGCGACCACGCCCCGCTGCTCGCCAAAGGCGACGATGAGACCTATCATACGCGTGTGGTTGAGGCGATGAAAAACGAAACACAAGAATTGGATGAAAAAGATGGGATTTAAGTGTGGCATTGTTGGCCTACCC
>JAKMCZ010000197.1 GCA_022428185.1 Alphaproteobacteria bacterium
TGGTTAGAGCAGCGGAATCATAATCCGCGTGTCGGGGGTTCGAGTCCCTCCTCCGCTACCACGCTAAAAGGGCTAGGTAGCTATGCTGCCCCAGCCCGCCTTGCGCCAGCGACGCCACGCCGAAGCAAAGCGAAGGCTGGCGGAGTCGGCCTTTTGCGGCATCTACTGAATTGATTTATCGGTTGTGTAAGCGAGGCGGGTTTGCGACGTAAACCCACCGAGACGCGCGATAAGCACTTACTGAGCCAAGCGAAGTTTAGTGCGCCTCCAAAAGAGGGGCGAGGCACATTAAGGCTCATATTTCACTCGCCAAATGTTTGTAGCCTGCGCAAGCGACCGCCGATAGGCGACCCTTAGAAACAATCACCTGCTTTGCGATGCATGTTTGCTTTTACGGCCCGCCACACGTTTGCGCCACATACGAAAGCTTGACGGCTTCATCTGACGGCGCATCAGCTTGATGACATCGGCCTCCGCCAGCCCAAACTGACGCTCAATCGCATCAAAACTGGTTTCATCGTCCCATGCCATGCCGATAATTTCGGATATTTGCGCGTCGTCCATGAGAGGTGAAATAACTCACAGCGACAGTTTTTCCAGCGCTGGCTTTGCCCGCCTTGTGCGCTTAGATTAATCGCATGAATGTGGTGCGTTAATGTCGAGGCGATAAATGAAAAAGATTATGTTGTTGGGGTCGGGTGAACTGGGCCGTGAATTGACCATTAGTCTGAAGCGGCTTGGCTGCACGGTGATTGCTTGCGACCGTTATGAAAATGCTCCGGCGATGCAAGTGGCCGACACCTCTTTGGTGTTCGATATGCTGAACGAGGCGCAATTGCGCGCGCATATTCAATCGGTCGATCCCGATTTGGTTGTGCCGGAAATCGAGGCCATCAACACGCAGGTTTTGCTTGATGTTGAAAGCGCGCGCGTGATTGTGCCGTCAGCGCGCGCGGTTGATTTGACCATGAACCGTGACCGTATTCGCGACCGCGCCGCCGAGATTGGCCTGCCGACCGCGCAATATGGTTATGCGGAAAATCTTGAGGAGATGCTCAAGCTCTACCAAGATATGGCATCGAAAGTGGTGGTCAAACCGGTGATGAGTTCGTCGGGCAAAGGGCAATCGACATTGGCGGCGGGCGATGCGGCGGCGGCGCAACAGGCTTGGCATTATGCCGTTGAGAACATGCGCGGCGACCGCCCGAAAGTGATTGTCGAAGAGTTTATCGATTTTGATTATGAGATTACGCTGCTGACCATTCGTCAAAAAGATGGTGACACTTTGTTTTGTCCGGTGCTGAAGCATCAGCAAATTGACGGTGATTTCAAAATCAGCGAGCAGGGCACATTTGAGATGGGGGAGCTGGAGGCTGAGGCGCAAAATATGGCGCGTCAAATTACCGATGATTTGGGCGGCTACGGCCTGTTCGGAGTGGAGTTTTTCATTCGCGGCGATGCGGTTATTTTCTCAGAGCTTAGCCCGCGCCCACATGATACCGGTCTGTTGACGCTATATACGCAAAACCTGTCGGAGTTTGATTTGCACGCACGCGCGATTTTGCATTTGCCGATTAGCGATATCACCGCGCTGCGCGTTGGGGCGTGCCACACGATTAATGCCGAACAGGCGAGCGATGCTTATTCGGTCAACGGTTTGGCTGACGTCGAAGCCATGCAAGGTGTTGAAGCAATGATGTTCGGCAAGCCCGATGCCTATCCGAACCGTCGCCTCGGCATTGTTTTTGCACCTGACGTTGCTACTGCGACGGCGGCGCGCGCCAAAATCTCTCTTGATTATTAGCGTGGTCGCGCGCAGTGCTTGAAACGAGGCAGCAATGCTCCTTATAGTTGCGCTATGAGTGAGAAGATTGTCACAATGGCGTTCATGCGCCTGCGCGAGGCCGGTAAAGTGTCGGATATTCGCTGGGAAGATATTGTTGCCCATGACCCGACCGGTCGGTTGGCTCATCTTCGCGGATTGGCACGCAAAGAGGCACTGGAAAGCGCCAGCCGCCGCTGCGGCATAGGCCGACGCCCACGCAGTGATATTTATGATTTCCTCGATGCCGGACGACGCTTTCAGCGCACGCCGAAAAAGTCGTCAAGCGACAGCTAGTCAGTCTTTGCTTAAAAAGCCGCGCGCCATTTGGGT
>JAKMCZ010000222.1 GCA_022428185.1 Alphaproteobacteria bacterium
GAGGTCGAAAATCTGCAAGTATCTGAAAAAGGCCCCGGCGATTTCGTTTCGCAAGCCGACTTGAAAGCTGAAAAAATCTTATTTGAAGAATTATCGGAAGCGCGCCCGGGTTATGGCTTTTTGATGGAAGAAGGCGGCGCGGTTGATGGCGCGGACACAACCCATCGCTGGATTATCGACCCGCTGGACGGCACAACGAACTTCTTACACGGCATTCCACATTTCGCCATTTCTGTTGCGCTGGAGCGCGACGGCGTGTTGGTCGCCGGTGTTATTTATAATCCTATTACCGATGAATTATATTTTGGCGAACGCGGACAAGGGGCTTATGGCCCGGCTGGCCGATTGCGCGTCTCAGGGCGCAAAGAGCTTTCAGAAGCGGTAATTTCAACCCGCTTTGCCTATAAATCACCTGACGGTTTCAAAACCCAGGCACCGGAAGTTGAGAAACTACTGCCGAAAGTCGGCGGCTTACGCAATTTCGGTTCAGCCGCCCTCGACCTCGCTTATGTCGCTGCCGGTCGCTTTGACGGCTATGTCGAGTTTGGTCTTGAACCGTGGGACTATGCCGCCGGTATCGTGCTGGTGCGCGAGTCGGGCGGTCTGGTCTCCGACGAAACCAATCGCCAACGCATGCTCGAAAACGGCAATATGTTAGCTGGAAATGAACCCATCCACGACGCGCTGTTAAAAATTATTTGAGCGATTTACAATCCGGTTCTGCCGGTCACAGTCTAATAAATTGCTTCCAATATTTTTTATTGTACCGACGGGCTGCCATCTTTCCTGCGGCATACCGCAAAAAAGTCGGAAAGTCGCGTCGCTGCATTTTATGCCGGCTTAGAATTTCACCACTCGCCTGGTCCTGTGTTTTTTTTCCCGCTAAGATGTGTCGACCCAACATATTGCCCAAATTATAATCTTCGATGACCCGGCGACGAGCTTCGATAATAGCAGGTAGTCTTTTTTCGAACTCACCGTTTTCCATTGCCTTTTTTATAATTTTCACGGAGGCGTCTGTATCCCTGATATCTATTGGAATAAAGCTGTCTTTTGGAAAATAATCGTCGGCATTTTGGCAGCCCGAATAGAACGGAAGGCAATAGCCCAGAAAGGCGTCAGACAGTTTTTCAGTCCAATGGTGGTCGCCAATATGATTTTCCACCGCGATATGATACCGGAATGAGTCAATCCCCTGTGCCTTGTGTTCTAAATATTTGTAGCCTCTGCCGAATACCGAAATTTTATCCGATAAGTTGTCTAAAAGTTCTGATAAAAACAGCTGACGACGGTGATGGAGAGAGTGTTTTTGTGCCTTTGAAGAGAAGAACATTGAAACCCAGTCGTTTTTCTCTGGCAACGAGGAATTGCTAGCAATCTGTTCAATCCCACCGTAGTACCAAACGCCAACAGGCGGGCAATAAGCTCGATTTTGATGCGGCAGGACAGCAACATTATGACTGGTTAACACCACGCCAAATTGGCTGGTGAAGTCATTTCCATAAAATTTTATCGATGACGGTTCATATGTCAGCAAAATAGTATTTTCTCTCGGGCACGCCAATATCTCTGCATTGAGCGATAAGCGTTCAGTGCCGCTCGACGGCAAGTCGTCATATACCACCAGCCAATCATACTGGCGCTCATGGGCGTCGGTAATCCAAGTAATCTGATTGTTAAAATTTTGCGGCAACTCAAAGAGTTGAAAATCCTGAATACCATTTTTTGAAACTATTTTTACTCGAAGTTTTTCTGACATCGTCGTTTACTCAGCCGCCTCTTTGCCAAATTGCAAATCGGCCAAACGTGCATAGAGCCCACCTTCGGCCAATAATTCGTGATGCTTGCCTTGCGCGGTGACGCACCCATTTTCCATCACAATAATACGGTCAGCTTTCAAAATGGTCGCCAAGCGATGGGCAATCACCAACGTGGTGCACCCTTCCATTAAGTTTCCTAACGCCTTTTGCACCAACGTCTCGCTTTCCGCATCGAGCGCGCTGGTCGCTTCATCGAGCAGCAGCACCGGCGCGTCGCGCAAAATGGCGCGCGCTATGGCGATGCGCTGGCGTTGACCGCCCGATAGCGTCACCCCGCGCTCACCCAATTCAGTGTCATAGCCTTGCGGTAAACGGGCAATGAATTCATCAGCCTGCGCCGCTTGGGCAGCAGCCAACACTTCTTCTTCGCTCGCATCAGGGCGACCGAAGCGGATATTTTCGAACACGGTTTTGGCAAATACCACAGTTTCTTGCGGCACCACGGCCAATGCCCTACGCACAGTTTGCGGGGTCATGTCAGGTAGTGCAACCCCATCAATGCTGATGCTGCCGATTTGCGGGTCGTAAAAACGCGATAAAAGCTGAAACACCGTCGATTTACCCGCACCTGAGGCACCGACCAGCGCAATCGTTTCACCTTTTTCGACCTCTAGGGAAAACCCACTCAAGGCCGATATTTCAGGCCGTGTCGGATATTGAAATGTCACATCGTCAAAGCCGATGCGCCCTTCAGGCGGTTGCGGCAGGGCTTTCGGATTGGCAGGTGGCTGAATGAGCGGTTCAATATCCAGAATTTCGACCAATCGCTCGGTCGCGCCCGCCGCCAATTGCACTTCGCCCCAGACTTCTGACAGCGCGCCGATAGAGGTGGCGCATAAAACAGCGTAGAGGATAAATTGCCCCAATGTGCCGCCGGTCATCGTGCCGTCCAACACATTTTGCGCGCCGAGCCATAAAATGCCTGTCACGCCCGCAAAAATCAGCACAATAGCAATCGCGGTCATTCCGGCGCGCGCCAAAATACGTAACTTTGCGGTGATGAATGAATTTTCGATCGCGCTTGAAAAAACTCGGCGGTCTTCATGCTCATGCGTGAAGCTTTGAACCGTTTGCATGGCACTAATGGTTTCGGTCGCATGGCTCGCCGTGTCGGCGATACGGTCTTGGCTGGCGCGCGCCAAACGGCGCACCAATCGACCAAACACAATCACCGGCACGATAACCGCCGGCAGCGTGAGGGCCGCCAATCCAGCCAGTGCCGCGCTGGTATAGACAAGCATAATTGCCGAACCGACAAACATAAACAGATTGCGTAAGGCGATAGAGGCCGAGGAGCCGACAACCGTTTTAATCAGCGTCGTATCGGCGGTCAGGCGTGACAATACCTCACCGGTGCGCGTGACCTCAAAGAAGGCGGGCGATAATGTGGTGATGTGATTATAGACAGCAGCGCGCAAATCAGCCGTTACGCGCTCGCCAATCCAACTGACAAAATAAAACCGCATGGCGCTGGCAAAGCCCAACACAATGGCAACAACCAGCATCGCCAGGAAATAGCGGTCAATGGAACTGGTATCTTCGGTCGAAAAGCCGTTATCAATCATGAAGCGCACGGCGATGGGCATCGCCAGAGTTGCCGCTGTGGCGGTCAGCAGCGCCAAGAATGCAGCGAAAACACGGCCCGGATAATTTGTGATAAACGGCAAAAGGGCCTGTAAGGGCTGCAAATTACGCGCCCTCGGGCGACGCTTTGCGTCCTCTTCCATCTGCGCCACCGCCTCGGCGGCATCGTTGCGGGCTTCGGTATGCGACAAGGTCAAAGACCCTTTCTTCATCTGATTTGCTGCGCTTATAGCAAGCTGCAAGACGCTTAGCCAGAGGCCAAATCGGCGCATTTATTATCGACTTGCGCCTGTAGCCTCTTCTGGTTATATATGCGCGCAATTGTTTTGGGCGAACTGAAAAGGAAAAGGCGATGAAAAAAGACATTCATCCCGATTATCATATGATTACGGTGACCATGACCGATGGTACGACCTATCAAACGCGCTCGACCTATGCGGAAGAGGGTGCGACCCTCACGCTTGATATTGACCCGACGACGCATCCGGCATGGACCAAAGGCTCACAAACGCTGGTTGACCGCGCCGGTCGCGTTTCGCGCTTTAACAAAAAATTCGACGGCTTTATCAGCTAGACCCTTCACCCAAACTATTTGAAAAGGGCTTCCGCATCGCTGCGGGAGTCTTTTTTGCTTTCTAATATGGCTTCGATACGCGCAATCTCAGCCTGCAACAAAACAATCCGGTCGCTTAATTCCTCAACCCCTTGCAGGCTCAAATCCTCTTTTTGAAGCGCCGCCAAAGCGCTTCCCTTTGCTGCGCTGATTTCCTCTTCCATCGCTGCCTCCGGCTGTTACACTTCCCTGAATGACAGTCTAACGCATACAGCACTTATGAGCCAAAAAATGAGCGAAAAAATTCCGACCACTATGCAAGCCGTGGCGATTGGCGATGACGGCACGCCCGAAAGCCTTTTTCTGGAATCCCGACCGCTACCGCAACCGGGCGATGATGAGATATTGGTTCGCATTGGCGCGGCCGGCATAAATCGTGGCGATTGTATGCAACGCATGGGGCTTTATCCGCCGCCGCCCGGCGCATCCGATATTATGGGGCTGGAATTTGCCGGCACAGTCGCCGCTATCGGCAAGAACGCCGATAAATGGGGGATTGGCGACCGCGTTGCCGCGCTGGTGGCAGGTGGAGCTTACGGTCAATTTGCTTGTGTGAATCAAGACCATGCTTTACCGGTGCCCGATAATATGAGCTTTACCGATGCCGCCGCCCTGCCCGAGACGATTTTTACCGTCTTTGCCAATGTGTTTGAAGGCGGCAATTTGCAATCGGGCGAAACGCTGCTGATTCATGGCGGTTCTAGCGGCATTGGCACCACTGCCATTCAAATGGCTAAGCATGCCGGCGCTCAGGTGATTGTCACCGCCGGCTCGGAAGAAAAATGCGCGGTATGCCGCGATTTGGGCGCCGATTTGGCAATTAACTACCAGGCCGATGATTTTGTTGCTGCCTGCTCTGCATTTACCGATGACGCGGGCGTCAATGTCATTCTCGATATGGTTGGTGGGGATTACATCGCCCGCAATATGGAAGCCGCCGCCCGTGGCGGGCGCATTGTCAATATCGCCTATATGAAAGGGTTTGCCGCCGAGGTGAATTTTTTACCTGTCATGCTCAAAAATCTGACACTGACCGGCTCGACCCTACGCGCCCGCTCGGTAACCGAAAAAACCCGCCTGACCCGTCGGGTGGCGGAAACCTTCTGGCCTGAAATCGGTGACGCAATTAAGCCAATTGTCGATAGCGTCTTTCCGCTGGCAGAGGCCGGAAAAGCTCATGCACTTATGGAAAGCAGCCATCATATTGGGAAAATCATTCTCGATTGTTCCGACGCTTAAGCAAAAGCAAAAATTTGACTGAGCTTTTCCTTTGCACATTGGCAGGCTTGGGCTATATACGAGGGCATATTCTTTGAAATTGTCGTTTTCGTCGATGCATGAGTCTTGCGTCATGGAAAACGCTTATGTGATGTTCTTTTGAAACAGGGTTTGGAGACTGACATGACCGCACCGCTTATGCCGAAAGCCACCGCCGTTTGGCTGGTAGATAATACCTCTTTGACGTTTGACCAAATCGCGCTGTTTTGCGTGCTACATCCGCTGGAAGTTAAAGGCATTGCCAATGGCGATATCGCCTCGGGCATTAAGGGCATGGATCCGATAAGCAACGGTCAGTTGACCCGCGACGAGATTGAACGTTGTCAAGATGACGCCACCGCTGAATTGCAACTGGCCGATGCCAAGCGCGATGTTCCACCGCCGAAGGCGCGCAAAGGGGCACGCTATACACCGTTGTCAAAACGCCAAGAGCGCCCTGATGCGATTGCTTGGCTGGTGCGTAATCACCCCGAATTAAACGACGCCGAAATCGGTCGACTGGTCGGCACAACCAAGCCAACCATTCAAAGCATTCGCGACCGCACGCATTGGAACATGGCGAACATCACGCCGCTTGATCCGGTGACAATGGGCATGTGCAGCCAAATCGACCTTGATGAATATGTCGCCAAAGCAGCCAAACGCGAAGAGCGCCATCAAAAGCGTTTGGCGCGCGAAGCGACGAAAAACGGCGAAGTGTTGAAAGATGCAACGGAAACAACGGCGGTCACGCCCGAAGTGGCGGCTGATTTCACGCCGACGGAAACACCGGCGACCGAAAAACGCGTTGATGATAGCAATGTTTTTGCCGATAGCCCGACTGCGGATACGTCAGAAGATGACGCAAACGAGAATTTGCGTCCCGAAGACGTCTTCAAATCGTAAATCCAGGCAGGCACTAAGCCCGCTGACGTAAGGCCTCAATCTGCTCTTTCAGAGCCAGTTTTTTGCGCTTCAGCGTCCATATATCGAGCGTGTCTTCAGATAAGTCGGCCTGTCGGACGCGAATTTCATCATCCAGCTCGCTATGCTGGCGCAGCAAACTCATGAGGCGCGCTTTCATACTCATCGCTACCTCCTTTACCTTTTTCAGCCTGACAGTTTGCTCGAAACCTGTCCATTAATAATTTCGAAAAGGCGATAAAACGGCTTGAAATAGGTGTATGATACGGGCTATACACGCGCCTTCCCGATACATATGGGGCTATTGGAAAAGCGGAGACAAGCATGAGCGACGCAAAAATCGGCATCATTATGGGCAGCCAGAGCGATTGGCCGACGATGAAACACGCGGCGGATATTTTGACCGAGCTTGATGTGCCGCATGAATGTAAAATCGTCTCCGCTCATCGCACACCCGACCGCATGTATGATTATGCCCGCGCCGCAAAAGATAAAGGCTTGAAAGCCATCATTGCCGGTGCCGGAGGCGCAGCCCATCTGCCCGGCATGACGGCGGCGTTGACCACAATTCCGGTGCTTGGCGTGCCGGTGCAATCAAAAGCCCTGTCGGGACAAGACTCGCTGCTCTCAATCGTGCAAATGCCCGCCGGTGTGCCGGTCGGTACTTTAGCCATTGGTGATGCCGGTGCCAAAAACGCGGCACTGCTGGCAGCCGCCATTGTTGCTAATGAAGATGCGGCATTGGCCGAGCGGCTGGCGGCGTGGCGCGCCGCGCGCACCGCCGATGTTCAAGAGTTTCCCCAAGAGCCGTCACGTGACGACTGACGCGCTGGGCCCCAATGCAACCATTGGCATTATTGGTGGCGGCCAGCTAGGTCGCATGTTGGCGCTGGCAGCCGCCGAATTGGGATTAAGAACGCATATTTACTGCCCCGATAAAGACTGCCCTGCCGCGCAAGTGACCGACGCCGTTACCCATGCCGCCTATGATGACACTGAAGCGCTGTCGGCTTTTTCCGCCGCTGTTGATGTTGTGACCTATGAGTTTGAGAACATTCCCGTCGCCACGGTCAATCATGTGGCTGCGCGCAAGCCTGTTTTCCCGTCGGCCAAAGCATTGGAAGTGGCGCAAGACCGTTGGCAGGAGAAATCATTCATTCGCGCGCAGGGCTTCGAGGTCGCTGATTTTTTTGATATTACCGACCGCGCCTCATTAAACGCTGCTCTGCAAGAAACCGGCGGCAGCGGAATTTTGAAAACCCGCCACTTCGGATATGACGGAAAAGGCCAATGGCGGCTCGACGCTGATAGCGATTTGGACAAAGTGCTGGAAGACCTCGATGGGCGCGCTGCTATTTTGGAGGCGCTGGTGCCTTTTGAGCGCGAGGTTTCAATCCTTGTCGCGCGTGGGCGCGACGGCAGCACGGCGTGTTATGACGTGATTGAAAACTTCCATCGCAATCATACTCTACACACCTCCACCCTGCCCGCCGCTCTGCCCGACCACTTGCCTGACGCCGACCCGGCAAACCCACATAAAATGGCTGAAAAATTGGCGCATGCGCTCGATTATGTCGGGGTTTTGGCAATCGAATGTTTTGTTGTCGGTGAGCGCTTGCTGGTCAATGAGATTGCGCCACGCGTCCATAATTCAGGTCATTTGACGCAAGATGCCTGCCATGTCGGGCAATTTGAGCAGCATATTCGCGCCATTGCCGGTTGGACGCTGGGTGATGCGACCGCGCATAGCGATGCAGTAATGACCAATTTATTGGGCGATGAGATTGACCAATGGCCTGATTTGGCGGCGCAAAAAGCGACCCATGTGCATCTTTACGGCAAATCAGAGGCGCGCGCTGGGCGTAAAATGGGCCATGTCACCAAACTGAGCGCGAAAACTCGCTAGGCTTCGCCGCGCCCATACCGCATTTTTGCCAATGCGCCGATAAGCCCATCAAACGGCGCATTATCGCCGTGAATTTTTTCCGACCAATCGCGCGCTTTGGCTTTCACTTTCTCAAACTGCATCACATTTTCAATGCGCCGCTCGAGAAAGGCGCGCGTTTTGGCTTTATCTTCGCTGTCATCATCAAACCAATACAGCCGTGTCGCGGTGATAACCCCGCTTAAAATCAGCCGTTTTGAGTAATAATTATAATCGGTTGCCGTGTCACCGGCCCACCGCCACGTGATGTGCGCCGTTTGAAACAACAATTCAGTCGCCAGCTTTTGCCGCCCGGGGACGGATAAATAGCCCGCCGCGCGTCGTGCCGCCTCGATATGCGCATTGTCCACTTCAAGGCGGTGCCAAACCGCCTCGGTAATCCGTTCGCGGATTTTCAAATCATCGGGTTTGGGCAATTTTTCGAGCATTGCGCTATCGCCTTGCGCCGAAAACGCGCTGACCAAATTGTCTACCCCTTTAGGAAAGGCCAAAACCGCAATTGAGGGGTCAATTTCGGCCTCAGATATGGCTTTATCCAAAACCGCCTGCGACCAGCCGTCGAACGCGACATCGGGCAGTGCTTTTTCAAGCACGCTAAGGCGGGTTTCCAGATAGGGGTCGTTTTTGCTCATGTGGCGACTATGTTTTGAAAAGGCAGGCATGACAAGCGCTAATCTGCCGCAGCAAAATTTGATTTTTACAAGGGCTTCAAGAGGCTGGACAAAACAAGGCCGAATTGCTACATGAGGGCTTCTCAAAGGCCAAGCGAGTCTTTGGAAATGATTTGAAAGGGTGATGAAACGTGCAAGTTTCTGTTCGTGATAATAATGTTGATCAGGCCTATAAGGTTCT
>JAKMCZ010000242.1 GCA_022428185.1 Alphaproteobacteria bacterium
GTCGTCATTATGGTGGTCAGCAATCTCGTAAACGGGCAAGGCAGCGAAGCGTGGCGGACATTGGCAACATTTATCGTGCGCTATTGGTTGTTTTTCGCCTTGCTGTCTTATTTGTATATGAGACGAATTGTCGATATGGAATTTTTATTGGCCGTTGCAACGGTTGGTCTGCTGGTTCAATTTGTGCCCTTTTTCGGCCAAATGATTAACGGGCAAATTTTTGTAGGGCAAGAATTTGCCGGCCGTTTCCAAGGGTTCACCTCCAATCCGAATGTTCTTGGCCTGTATGCCGGTCTCGGCATGATCGTCAGCCTGCATCTTATTGTGAGCCAAGAAAGCGGCAAAAAGCTTGTGCTCCTCACAGCGGTTGCTCTTGGTTTCATGGCGACAATAGCCCTTTTGGCCTCCGGCAATCGAGGAGGCTGGGTTGCCGTCATCGTTGCGCTTATTTTCTATGCCGCCAGTCAAATTCGCCAACGGCCTAAATTATTGATAACCAGTTTCGCGACCGTCGGGTTTTTGAGCGTCGGTGTTTTGACGCAGATGGCTGTACCCAGGGCGCGCTTGGCCGCTTTGATTGATGGCTATTCGGCGCATCGGATCGATGTCTGGCTTAACAGCTGGACGCTTTTCAAACAGCAGCCCATTCTTGGCTATGGTCTGGATACAAGACAGGCGCTTTTGGAAAATCATTTCATTTATTCCGAACACAATATTATTTTGAATGTGATGCTGGCAATGGGGCTTGTTGGCCTTCTGGCTTATGGTGCTTTGATGTTTTTTATTTGCTGGCCGGCCTTGAAGAAGCGAAACATTATCGGTCTGTCGCTTATGGGTTTTTTGATGGCCGTGGGCATGTTCGGCTTTGATTTTTATCGCAGCCAGCATTTTATGATTTGTTTTGCGGTGCTGGCCGTTGTTTGCTTGCAGCATGGACGCCCAAGTGCCGCGCTTGACAGGGAAGAAAAATAGAGGCTGTTAGGGGCGGCTAAGAATTTAACGCGGCCAACATCTGCCTTGTGACAACGCCGCTTTCATAATCCTTATGCGCGCGTTTGTGCCCCGCCTCAGCGATAAGCGCGGCTTCTCTCGGATGCGCGGCGTAATATAAGAGTTTCTCTTTTAAATCGCCCATGTTGGAAAAATAGACCACTTCCTCATCACTGAAAATTGTTTGCATGTTCGGCGTTTGCGGCGAGAAGGTAAGACAGCCATTGGCTGTCAAATGGACTATTCTGTCGGATGAGTAGAGCGATATCTCATTGTCGCGGCTGTAATTAATGGCCATGGTTGATGCGGCCAAGACCTTGATGTAATCATGCCCCAAAAGAAGCGAATAAGCGGACTGACCATAAAGACCGATATTGAAGCCGGGTAGACCTTTGCGTAGGAAGCGAATGAGGGCATTGCGATGACCGTCATAGCGACCGACAAACACGATGTCATGATGCGGCCGCAATTGTTCAAAAGCGCGGCCCGTATCAATGCTTGAGTCGCAAATATTAGGAAGAAAGTGAATTTTGGCGTGCTGCGACGAATCCGAGAAAATCGATTGGACCAATGCCGCGTCCGTGGAGGTAAACAGCGCATCCACAAGGGCGACGCGCTGCGAAAAAAAATGCTGATTGGCTTTAATTTTGCGAATCCAATCCACAAACCACATGACAATTTTAATATCCGGATGTGTCGCCCTTATTTTTCTGAGCGTTGCATTCGCGACCAATTCCGTATGCCCCAAAACCAAGACATCGGGCCGCATGCGCTCAACCGTTGTCACAAGCAACTGGTTCATTTTCTTTATGCCCAAAGCCTTGATTTTAAGTGGGGAGTGGGCCCGTGCCATGTCGCGATAAGAGAAATCGACGACCATATGGCCGTTGCGGGTAAAGCCATTGGAAATCTTTCTGTCGGTGGCGTAATAGGCAGCGCCGCTTTTTCGATGGCTAAAATTTGCGCAATGAAGAATTTTTAGCCGCTCAGTCATTTTCACCGTCTGCCAATATTGGCTCGCGGTCCAATCCGCGTATCCATGTCTTGGGGCTTGTGATGGTCTCAACCGACGGCTCAACCTCATGCCCCAAGGCCGATTGGATATATATATCCGGCCCATTGACACCCAGATTTGAGAAAAAATCTGAGGTCGTGAAAAAACGTCCGTAATTCACTTCAAGTGGGATAATGTCTCCCGCCGCATCGGTTTTCATATCGACGCAATAAATACCGTCGGGTGAAGCGTCTACCGCTTTTACCGCCTGATAAGCGGTGGCATATATTTTTTCGTCATGAACCGTGCGCGCAACCGAGGGTGTTGACGATTGCCCCGACGGCATGATGGAGCCGAAGAAATACTCAACCCGTTCGCGCGCTTGCGAGGACAGCAGATTGCCGTCTTTCCAAACCGTTTGAACGGCATATTCTTTGCCGGGCAAAAACTCAGCCACCATAAATTCATCAATCGGAATGCCACGATTGGTCTGCCAATAATCGGCCCAAAAATGAGCATGTTCCAGACTGGTGACAGGCAAAGCCCCCTTGCTGCCGGCCCCGGACATGGCACGCACCCAGACCTTGCCGCTTTTTTCGAGCATGGCATCGAACAGCTTATTGTCGTCGAGGCAGGCCTGGAGCGGCGCGCATAAAAAGGACAGGCCCAGCGTATCGGCCCAGATTTTTTGCGCGCTCAATTTGTCGGCAAAAGCTTCCCATTTATCCAATTGATGCGGCCCGACCGGCACATTTAATTTCTCGCCGTAAGTGCATAAAAAGCGCACTTCCGGGTCCGGTTGCGCGTGCACGAAGTCAATCTCATGGTCTTCAATAAGTCGATTTAGAAAGGCGATTTTCTCATCCGCCTCCAGCCGCGGCATAAGCACGTTTACATCGCTATAGCCGTCGCGGAAATAATGCTCGGATATGTCAACGCCGATTGTGCGATAGCCGCCGGCCAGTTTCAGCGATTTGGTGAAATTAATGCCGGCATTGCCGCCCGCACCCAGCAATAAGATATTCTTCGCGTCGGTTTTTGTGCTTTGCGGGGATGTCTCCAAATTGGCCTCGACAAAGGCGCGCGTCGACGCCCAATCGGTGAAGCGGAACCCTTTATCGTCAATATATAAGTCAACGCGGGGCTTTGTATAAAAGAGGATATAGTCAAAGGCGATGCCGGCGCGCGTCATCAAATCTTCCAAATAGGCGCGATGATAATCCGGACGGCAGGTGAAGATAAGAATTTCAAAGCCTTGGTCTTTCAACCAGCATGTAACCTCATCGGCACCGTTTTTGGGCGGCAGGTCGCGCTTTTCGTCAAAAGACACATCAATATTGCCGCAATCTTCGAAAAGCGTGCCGTCAAAATCAATGGCCACCCGTTTGTGTCTAAACATGCGTCAAAGCCTCAATGCGTGCGTTAAAGCTTACATCATAAACAGGAAATTCGCCGGTCCGGCAGCATTCGTCGAAAAATGCGATTTCGCGCTTCAGCGGTTCTTCCTTCACAATACCGAATTTAACCTCTTCGGCAAAAGTGCTCCACATCATATTGCCGAGAAAATCGAGATTGCCTTCACGGGTAAATTCATTGTGCCGCATAAAAGCTTCTTGCTGGGCCAAATCCACATGCACGTATCCGTTCTCGCCAAAAATTTCCAAGGTCCGCTTTTTATTGGCGACATCCCAGCTGGCATCAAATGAAATTATTATGTCGCCAAGACTGGCGCTGATAAGCGCGGAAGACACAACGCCTTGGTCGCGGCGCACGGCACAATGGTCAAAATTGACCGCGCTGCCCAAAAGCGCCTCAATGAAACGAATATCATGCACCGCCAAATCCCAAATGACGCTTTTCGCCTTTTTATGATCACGCGGTGGCCCGCCGAGACGGCTGCTGCTTATGCGCTTGATTTTTCCGAGGCGGTTTTCGCTCAACACTTGGCGAACACAATCGAAAGCCGGATTGAAGAGTTCAATATAGCCGACTATAAGGTCAATACCTGCCTGCAAATAGGGCTGAGGTTCGATAAAGGCCGGCTTTTCAATGAATATCTTCTTCACACCCGCATCGACTATCTGTTGCGTAATGTCGGCATGCAGCGCGGTCGGCACGGCTATTACGGCGGCGTCAATATCCGTCGGTAAGTCGTCGGTGGATGAAATTAAGCGGTCTTTCAACGCCGCTGGAAAATCGTCGCGCGGCTGCGGTTCAACAATCGCTTTGATGGACAATCCCATATTGTGCATGACGCGCAAATGATTGGAGCCCATAGACCCGGCGCCGATGAGGCAGTAATTAGTCATTGAAAAAAGCCTCCAAGCGCGACACGACGTCATCTATCTGGGCTTCGGTCATGCCGAAATATAAGGGCAAATTAATCACGCTATCGACAAAGGCTTTCGCCGCCGTCGGTTCAGCCGGGCTCAGATAATCAAAATGCGCCGGTTGCTCGCGCATCAAAGACGGATAGACCCGCCCCAATCCGATGCCGTGTTCGCCCATATGCGCCATCACCTTATCATAGGGGGCTGCGCTCAGTGTCATAACCTGCAAGTAACCATTGCCGGTGACGCCTGCCGGTGGCGCATGCAGATTTAATTTATTTTCAAATCGGCTACCGATTTTTTCGCGATACAGGGTAAGGCTGGCATTGCGGTCCTCAATAATGGCGTCGATTTTGGTTAGCATGGTGGTGAGATAGCGGGCTTGAAGGCCGGACATGCGCGAATTGACACCGGAAAATTCATAACCGTAATGCGACGAGCGTCCATGATTTCCCAATTTACGAATGTTTTCGGCCAAAACGGCGTCTTTGACAAATATACCGCCGCCATCCATGCAGCCGCCCAAAACTTTCGCCGGATAAAACGACACCGTGCTGACATCGGCATCGGCAACAATATGGCGACCATCTTTTTTAACGCCGAAACTTTGCGCGCCATCTTCCAAAAGGAAAATATTTTGCGCGCGGCAGTAAGCACGTATGGCCTCCAGTTCAGCCGAACACCAGCCGAATAAATGCGGAAAAACCAGCGCATCAAGCGCAAATGCTTCGTGCCCGGCCTGCAAGGAGGGCAGGGAAAGCTGCAAATCGTGACTGTCAATATCAAGCAAGACCGGCATATGGCCGGCATTGATAATCGCTTCACATGAGGCCCAGAAAGTGACATCGGGGCAGCCGACTTTCAACGGACGGTCGGTGTTGAGCGCCAAGGCCATAAAGACCAGTTGCAACGCATCCGTGCCATTGGCGCAGGCGATAAAATCTCCGTCAAAGTCACAATGCGCGACGATGTCGGCCTCAAGCGTGGCGGTCGATTTGCCGCCGACAAATTCCATATCGTCGAAAAACGCGTTTATATGCCGGCGTTCAGCACCGGAAACAAGAGCTGTCTGAGGCTTTAAGTCAATAAACGGTACAGTCATGCGGTATCCGAAAAAATTGTTGTCAGCATGTTTTCTACCACTTTTTGCGCCTCATAGTCACGATGCGCCCGACGATAACCCGCTTCGGCAATTTGTCGCGCCTCGTCGCGATGGGTCAAATAATACCGCGCCTTATCCTCAAAATCCTTGAAATCATGGAAATAGACGATTTCCTTATCCGAAAATATTTCGTCGAGACGCGGCACATTGGGGCTCATGACGAGACAGCCATTGGCAACCATATGCAAAAGGCGGTCAGAACTGGCCAGAGGAATATCATTGCGTCGGTTAAAGTTAATGCCAATGAAGCATTGCGCCAGCGTGGCATTATAATCATCACCAAGCAGAAGTGTTTCCAGCGTCTGGCCGTAAATGCCGACGTTGAACTCTTTAAACCGCTCTTGCAAATGGGTAATCAGCGGCTTTCGCTCAATGTCCGGACGACCGATAAAAACAATATCGTGCAGGTGGCCGTCTTTTGCGAAAGCCTGACCGGTTTCAACGGAACTGTCGCAAATATTCGGCATAAAATGCATTTTTCTGTCGGCATTTTCGACCGCGAATTCGGCTTTGAAAATATCCGGATCGGTTGTCAAGAAGACGTGGTCGGCAATGTTCAAACGGCGTTCATATAACGCGCGCTGCGGCGTCATATTGGCAACCCAATCCACCCACCACATGGCAATCTTTATGGACGGTCGGCGCGCCTTAATCACTTCAAGCGTTTCATTATCCACCAATTCACTATGGCCAAGCAGCAAAAGGTCGGGATTGATTTGGTCGACGGTCGCGATGAGCTCTCGGTTCATGGGGGCTTTGCCGAAATTGCGTATGCGCATAAAAGCCAAATTGCGCGCCACATCACGATAGGAAAAATTATGGACAAAATGGCCGTTTCGTATCAGCCCGTTGGAAATTTTGTAATCGGTTGCATAAAAGGTTGCGCCCAAATTCTTCTCATTGAAATTGGCGCAGTGCAAAATGCGAAGCGGTTTATTCTGCATTGGCGTGCTCGGTCAAAAAAGAAATGATGCGGGCACAAGCCTCGCCGTCACCATAGGGATTATGCGCGCGCGCCATTTCTTCATAATGCGCGCCATCGTCCAATAGGCGCGCCGTCTCGCGCACAATCATATCGCGGTCCGTGCCAACCAATTTAACGGTACCGGCGGCCAAAGCCTCAGGCCGTTCGGTGGTGTCGCGCATGACCAGAACCGGCTTGCCGAGGCTGGGTGCTTCTTCTTGAATGCCGCCACTATCGGTCAAAACAATATGTGCTTTATCCATGAGCCAAATGAACGGCTCGTAATCAAGCGGCGCAATCAGGTAAATGTTTTGCTTCTGCCCGAGTAAATCATGGACCGGCTTTTGAACATTGGGGTTGAGATGCACCGGATAGACAATGTCGCAATCGGGATAGGTGCTCGCCAAATCGCTTAGGGCGCCGCAAATGTTTCGAAAGCCGTCGCCGAAATTTTCTCGTCGGTGCGCCGTCACCAAAATAATGCGCCGCGCGGCGTCATAGGCAAACCCTGTCTCGGCAATTATGTCGCTGAGACGCGCCTCGCGGGCCGGGTCGGCGGTAATTTGGTCACGCGCCATAAACAGCGCATCGACAACCGTATTGCCGGTGACACAAATCTGTTCAGCCACAATATTCTCGGCCAATAAATTGTCTTTCGCTTGCGGCGTCGGTGAAAAATGCCATTTCGTCAAGCGGCCGGTAATTTGCCGATTGGCCTCTTCCGGCCAAGGAGAATGTATATTATGGGTGCGCAAACCGGCTTCAATATGCGCCACATCGGTCCGCGCATAAAAACTTGCCAAGGCCGTGGCGCTGCTGGTGGTGGTGTCGCCATGCACCAAAACAAGGTCGGCGCGCGCCTCGGCCAGCACGCTTTGCATGCCTTCCAAAACGCGTGTCGTCAATCCGGTCAGCGTTTGTCCGGGCTGCATCAGGTTCAAATCATAATCGGGCACAATCTCGAATAAATCGAGCACTTGGTCGAGCATGTCGCGATGTTGGGCGGTGACACAGATTTTCGTGTCGAATAAATCGCTGCGCGCTTTAAGCGCTTTCACCAAAGGGGCCATCTTAATAGCCTCGGGCCGCGTGCCGAAAACAATCAATATGTTCATCATAATATTTGCCTATAGGCGTCTATGGTTTGTGACGCAATTTTCGCCCAGGAAAATTTCTCGTCAACGGCGCGTTGTGACGCCCGTCCCATCGCCTCCATATCGTCTACCAACAGCCGCTCAAGGCAATGCGCCAGACTCTGCGGGTCAGCCGGTTTGGCCAGAAATCCGTTCACGCCATCTTCCACCAAAAACGGCAGCCCGCCGACATTGGTGCATATAATAGGCAAACCGGCGGCCATGGCCTCCAAACAGCTAATGCTGGTGGCCTCCATCAAAGAGGGGAGGATGGATAAATCGGCGGCACTGTAATAGGGCACGATTTCTGCATGTGACATGGCACCGGGCATGGTGTAGCTACCGGCAAAATGCGTGTCCAATTCGGCCTTGACGGCGTCTTGCTCTGGCCCATCGCCGATAAACAATAATTTCAAAGAATGGTTTTTCATATGGCGCATGGCGCGCGCCAGATAGATGACACCGTTTTTTTTAACCATGCGGCGGGTGATAATGGCCAATTTGTCCGTCTCTGCAAGCTGAAGATGCTGTCTAAGCCGCAATCGGTCGTCTTGATTGCGGACAAAACGGTTGGGCACAATGCCGTTGGAAATAAACCGCTTTGGCGCGTGAATATCGAATGGCATGTCGAGCAGTTCTTCGCTCGGGGCGAGAAACAAATCAACCGGCGCAAACAGGCGCTGCAACCGGGGAATGCGGTAGCCGCCTTTTTTCAATCGTTTCAAAAAGCCTGATGTGTGGTTTGTATAGACAATCTGCACGGATTTCGGTTTTAAAAATTCCAAGGGCCGCATGCCGTGAATGTGAATCAAATCGGGTTTTAGCCGCGCCACGGCTTTTTCAATTTGCTTATTGATGGTGCGCCCATAAGTTGGGCCAAAGCGGCGTTTCGGCATTGGCATGATGCGGATGCCTTCCAGCATTTGTTCGGGTGCCGGATAGGCGGCATTTTGTTTGGTCAGCAGGCTGACCTCATGGCCTTGCGCGTGGATGGCTTGGCACAGTTCATAAACATGGGCGGCAATGCCCCCAACCGTCGGGGGATAATCAAGCGAGACCTTCAAAATATGCATTTTATGTCCCTTGCCCTGTCGCTTCGGCGCAAGCGCGCGCGGCGGCCACCACTTCGACGACCAATTCTTCCAAACCGATTTTTGCTTCCCAGCCCAATTTTTCTTTCGCTTTGCTCGGGTCGCCAATCAAACAATCAACTTCTGTCGGTCGAAAATAGCGCGGGTCGATTTTCACCAATATGTCGCCGCTTTTTGTATCCTTGCCAACCTCATCCACGCCCGCGCCTTCCCATAAGATGTCGCGTCCAACCTCGGCAAAAGCCAGTTCGACAAACCGACGCACGGTGTTCGTGCGGCCCGTTGCCAAAACAAAATCATCGCCCTCATCGTGGCAGCAAATTGCGTGCATGCCTTCAACATATTCTCTGGCATGGCCCCAATCCCGCTTGGCATCGAGATTGCCGAGATGGAGTTTTTCTTTTCGCCCAGCGTCAATGGCTGCGACCGCCATGGCGATTTTTTGTGTCACAAAAGTCTCGCCCCGCATCGGGCTTTCATGGTTGAACAGAATGCCGTTAGATGCGTGCATGCCATATGCCTCGCGATAATTGACGCACATCCAATAGGCATAAAGCTTCGCCACTCCGTAAGGGCTGCGCGGGTAAAATGGCGTCGTCTCGCTTTGCGGCGAGGCAACGGCTTTGCCATAAAGTTCCGAGGTTGATGCTTGATAAAAGCGCGTCTTTTTTTCCAACCCCAAAGTGCGAATAGCTTCGAGGAAACGGAGTGTCCCGAATGCATCGACATTGGCCGTATATTCGGCGGTTTCAAAGCTGACTTGAACATGGCTTTGCGCGGCGAGGTTGTAAACCTCATCCGGCTCGATTTGCTGCACAAGTTGCATGATATTGCTGCTATCGGTCATGTCGCCATAATGCAGAAACAGGCGCACATTTTCTTGGTGCGGATCGAGGTAAATATCATCAATACGTTTGGTGTTGAATGACGAAGCGCGCCTATTCATGCCATGAACTTCATAGCCTTTTTCCAGCAATAAACGTGCCAAATATGAGCCATCTTGGCCTGTTACGCCGGTGATGAGCGCCTTTTTGCGGGTCATTGATTTTCCTCAATAAAGTTGGTTTTGTCTATCTTGTTTCCGCTGATTTGTCCATTGCAGCGCCGGCACGAATTCGGTAGCTTGCTCGCTTTGGAAGTAGGGGATTTTTCGTGCATGCGCAAAAAACGGCATTGATTACAGGGGTTACGGGCCAAGACGGAGCCTATCTCACAAAATTACTGCTTGAGAAAAACTATCGCGTGGTCGGTGCCATGCGCCGCGCCTCAACGCTTAATCTGCCGAGGCTGGCTGCGCTTGGCGTGGCTGATGATGTCGAGTTAAAGACGTTGGATATGCAGGATTTCATTTCTATCGCCCAACTCATTAAAGACGTCGCCCCTGATGAGATTTATAATCTTGGCGGGCAAAGCTCGGTGCAGGCCAGCTTTAAGCAACCGCTTTACACTGCCCAAACCTCTGGGCGCGGCACGATGAGCTTGCTCGAAGCCATGCGGATTATTGCTCCTGAGGCGCGCTTGTTTGAGGCGGCCAGCAGTGAAAT
>JAKMCZ010000245.1 GCA_022428185.1 Alphaproteobacteria bacterium
GTGGTTGATGCAGGCGATGTGTTTTTTCCGGAACGGGACTGAATGACAAACGATACGGATAATGAACTGGTTTTTTTACCGCTTGGCGGCACCGGCGAGATTGGAATGAATTGCAATCTTTACGGCTATGGCACGCGTGGCAAAAGGCACTGGATTATGGTCGATTTGGGGGTCACTTTTGCACGCCATCATGACCCGGGCATTGATGTCATCACACCCGATATTAGCTTTATCGAACAGCACAAAAAGAACTTGCTGGGGTTGCTTTTGACCCATGGGCATGAAGACCATATCGGCGCGGTGGCGCATCTCTGGCCGCGCTTAAAATGCCCGATTTACGCCACACCTTTCACCGCCGCTTTGCTGCGCGGTAAACTGGCAGAGGCGGGCTTATTGGACGAGGTGCCGCTCAATATTATTGATACTGATGCGCATCTCGATATCGGCCCGTTTTCAATCGATTATATCTGCCTGACCCATTCGATTGCTGAACCCAGCGCGCTGGCTATTGAGGTTGATGGCGCGCGTATTTTGCATACCGGTGATTGGAAAATTGACCCTGATCCGGTTATAGGCAAACTGACCGAGGTTGACCGCCTGAAAGCAATGGGTGATGCGGGCATTGATGCGATTATCTGCGACAGCACCAATGTGCTGAGCCCCGGTCGCTCCGGTTCTGAAGCCGATGTCGGGCGCATGCTCGAAGAGGTGGTGAACGAAAGCACAGGGCGCGTCGTTATCACCACCTTTGCCTCTAATGTGGCGCGACTGACCAGCATTGCGGCGGCGGCGGTAAAAAGCGGCAGGCATTTATGTTTGGCCGGTCGCGGCATGCATAAAATTTATCAAGCAGCGCGAGAGACCGGCTATTTGACGCAATTCCCCGAATTGATTGAGGAAAGAGATGCCGGCTATTTGCCGCCCAATAAGGTGCTGATTTGCTGCACCGGCAGTCAGGGCGAAAGCAATGCTGCTTTGGGGCGCATGGCACATGGGCGTCACCCGCATTTGACGTTGGAGGCGGGCGACCGCGTTGTGTTTTCGTCGAAAATGATACCGGGCAATGAAACTGAAATTTTGAGCCTGCAAAACCGATTGGCGCAAATCGATGTTGAGATTATTTCGCCCAATGGGTCGGATATTCACGTCTCAGGTCATCCGTGCCGCGATGAGTTGACCGATATGTATAAATGGGCGCGCCCACGCTCGGCTATTCCGGTGCATGGTGAGCATCGCCATTTGATTGCCCATGCTGAATTGGCAGGTGAGTTGGGCGTTGAGGAGCCGTGCCGCGTGCATAATGGCGATATTGTGCGCCTTTCGCCCGCGCCGACGGAAATTATCGATGCTGTGCCTAGCGGGCGGCTTTATCTTGACGGTGCGATTATGACTGATGGCGGTTCGACAGCGGTCAAGCAGCGGCGCAAGCTATCTAATAATGGTGTGGTTTTTGTCGCTATTCCGGTTGATGCGAGCCATCGTTTATCCGGACAAATTGGGGTGGAACTGGTCGGTGCGCCGCAAGATGACGGTATGGTCAAACTCACCGATTGGGCGCAAGATGCGGTGGAACGGTGTATTCCTTCCAATGGTCGCTTAACGCCGGACCGCGCCGAACATGAAATAAGTGTCGCGGTGCGCCGCGAGTTAGGCCGTCGCTGGGGCAAAAAGCCGATGGTCGTCGTCAGTTTTGTAGAGGTTTAGCAAGCATGCAAATCAGTTTCATATTCGGGCTCGCCATATACGGCATTATCTGGTTTTTGACTTTGTTCATGGTGCTGCCCTGGGGAGTGGTATCGCAGCAAGAGCATGGCGAAGTGCAACCCGGCTCAAGCGAGAGCGCACCGGCGCGCCCGCGCATTTGGTTGAAGCTGATGATTACCACGGGGCTGTCTATAGTGTTTTTTCTGCTGGTCTATTGGCTGCTGACCACCGGCGCGTTGGCGAATATCAATGTGCCGTTTTTTCCTGAGATTCCGGCGCGCAATTAAGAATGATAATAAAAAAGCGGGACCCTCGACCGAAGTTAAGTGTCCCGCTTAGAATGTGCTTCGAGCAAGCTCGAAAGGTTCCTCCCAAAACCCGAGAACCTAAGTTCTCAACCACGACCGAAAAATAGCTTCTATTCGGAGTGCTGTCATCTGATTTTTTACGTTTTTGTGACATTTACTTGCGCCAATGTGGTGCCATGTTAAGAGTTATGACGAATAGGCTAGGAACAAGGAAAGATTCATGCGTCTGTCGCAGTATTTTTTACCGACCCTGAAGGAAAATCCCAGCGAGGCGCAGATTGTATCGCACCGTTTGATGCTGCGTGCGGGAATGGTGCGCCAAAGTGCGGCCGGCATTTATAGCTGGCTGCCGCTGGGGTTGCGTGTGCTGAAAAAAATCGAACAAATCGTGCGCGAGGAACAAGATTTGGCGGGCGCGATTGAAGTGCTGATGCCGACCCTGCAACCGGCTGAAATTTGGCGCGAGTCGGGGCGTTATGAGGATTACGGCAAAGAAATGCTGCGCATTAAAGACCGTCATGAGCGCGATTTGCTTTACGGCCCGACCAATGAAGAACTGATTACGCAGATTTTCCGCGATAATGTAAAAAGCTACCGCGATTTACCGAAAAATCTGTATCACATTCAGTGGAAGTTTCGTGACGAGATTCGCCCGCGCTTTGGGGTGATGCGGGGCCGCGAATTTTTGATGAAGGACGGCTATAGCTTTGACATCGATGAGGCGGCGGCGCGACGGGCTTACCAGAAAATGTTTGTCGCCTATTTGCGTAGCTTCCGTCGAATGGGGTTGAAGGCGCTGCCAATGGCCGCCGATACCGGCCCGATTGGCGGCGATTTGAGCCATGAATTCATTATTCTGGCTGAGACCGGCGAGTCAGAAGTGTTCTGCCATGCCGATATTCTCGACCTGCCGGTTCCGGAAGCTGATTATGATGGTGACCTTGATGCTGTGATTGATAGCTTCACGCAGTTTTATGCGCGCACCGATGAGATGCATGATGCGGATAAATTCAAGGCCGATGTGCCTGGCGATAAGCAGTTGGTGGCGCGCGGTATTGAGGTCGGTCATATTTTCTATTTCGGGCAAAAATATTCTGAACCGATGAAGGCTCTGGTTGCCGGGCCGGACGGCAAAGACATAGCTGTGCATAGTGGTTCATATGGTGTCGGCGTATCGCGCCTTGTCGGCGGTATTATCGAAGCCAGCCATGATGATGACGGTATTGTTTGGCCGTGGGCGGTAGCGCCGTTTCATGTCGGTCTGATAAATCTGAAAATCGGCCATGCGGGTTGTGATGCGCTATGCGACAAGCTCAATGAGGCGCTGACACAAAACCGCCTTGATGTGTTGTATGATGATAGAGATGAACGCGCCGGAACAAAATTTTCAGATATGGATTTAATCGGCCTGCCGTGGCAAGCGACCATTGGCCCGCGCGGGGCTGAGGCGGGTGAGATTGAAGTAAAGAACCGGGCAACCGGAGAGAAACACACACTGGCGTTAGAGGCCGCAGTATCGCTTTTGTCTGCGCCGCCTGAATAAAAATAGAAACGAGCACAGGCAATGAGTAAGCAATGATTAAGGTTTTCAGCTCTCTTGAATGGCACATTGCGGGGCGCTATTTGCGCGCCAAGCGACGCGATAGCTTTATCTCCATCATCGCCGGAATTTCATTTCTCGGCATCATGCTGGGCGTCGCGACTTTGATTGTTGTGATGGCGGTGATGACCGGATTTCGAGGCGATTTGCTCGACCGCATTTTGGGCGTAAACGGGCACGCCACCATTCGCCCATTTGAAACGCGCTTTGTTGATCGCGACGCGCTGGCCCAGCGTTTGCAAGAGGTTGATGGTGTGGTGCTGGCAACGCCGCTGGTTGACGGACAGGCAATGCTTTCTGCGGGCGATGCAGCGCGTGGTGTTTTGCTGCGCGGCTTGCCGATTGAAAAACTGCGCCAATTACCCAGCCTTGACGGCAATATTATCGAGGGCGCGCTGGCTGATTTGGCAAAGCCTAAAACGATTGCCGTCGGTGCGCGGCTTGCCGAGCGCTATGGCTTTAAGGTCGGGCAGAAAATTTCACTGATTTCGCCACGCGGCACGGTCACGCCTTTTGGTACAGCACCACGTCAACGTCAGTTCACGCTGGTTGCCGTATTTCGGGTCGGTCTGTCTGAATATGATTTGAATTTCACCTTTTCGTCGATTGAAACGGCTTCCGGCTTCTTTGGCTTTGGCCCGCATCAAGGCGCGGTCGACGTGATTATCGATGACCCTGACTTGATTGATATGCGCGCACCGCAACTGCGCGCAGCGGCGGGTGCCGGTAATTATTTGACCGATTGGAAGCAGAGCAATCGGACATTGGCGGGGGCGCTGGAGGTCGAGCGCAATGTCATGTTCATTATTCTGACAATGATTTTGCTGGTCGCTGCGCTCAACATCATTTCCGGCCTGGTGATGCTGGTGCGCGATAAAGGGCGCGATATTGCTGTGCTGCGCTCAATGGGGGGCAGTCGTGGCATGATTTTGCGGGTGTTTTTTATCACTGGCGCAAGCATTGGTGTCATCGGCACGCTAGCCGGATTGGTGACCGGTGTGTTGATAAGCAATTATGTAGAGGAAATTAGGCAATTCCTGATTTGGACGACGGGCGCAAATTTGTTTCCGGCGGAAATATATTTCCTCGAGCGCATGCCGTCGCGCATTTTGTTGAAAGATGTTGTGCAAATCGCGCTGATGGCATTGACCCTGTCCTTCCTATCGACCCTGTATCCGGCTTGGCGCGCTGCCTCGCAAGATCCGGTGGAGCTTTTACGCAATGAGTGAGCATGTTGTCATAGACAAGATTGAGCGTCGCTTTGTGCAAGGTGCGCGCGAACTTCATGTGCTGCGTGGTGCATCGCTGACGTTGGCGGCGGGCGAGGTGGTGGCTCTGGTCGGCCCGTCGGGTTCAGGCAAGTCGAGCTTTTTGCATTTGGTCGGGCTGCTGGAAAAACCCGATGGCGGCAGCATTTCTTTGCACGGTCAACTGGTTGAAACCGATAATGACCGCGCACGCACGGCACAACGCTTGCAGCATATCGGCTTTGTTTATCAGTTTCACAATCTGCTGCCCGAGTTTACGGCGCAGGAAAACATCGCACTGCCGGCCAGACTGACAGGGCAGGCGCATGGCGCGGCAATGCAAGCCGCAATGGACGCTTTGGCGCGTTTGGGGTTGGCTGATAGGGCAACGCATTTACCGTCGCAATTATCAGGCGGTGAACAGCAGCGTGTGGCGATTGCCCGGGCGCTGGCAAATCAGCCCAGCTTGGTTCTGGCTGATGAGCCGACCGGCAGTCTCGACGGCGCGTCGGGCGATAGGGTCGCTGAATTACTGCTACAAGAGGCGAAGACGCAAGGCACGGCAGTCTTGCTGGCGACGCATGATATGGACTTGGCGGCGCGCGCTGACCGCATTGTGCGCTTACGCGAGGGCATAATTCACAATGATTAGCTAAATTATTGAAAAGGCTTGTTTTAATTCCTATTGACAAAAGAACAAAAGCAGAACATATTCGGGGAAAATGGAGTTGATACTATGAAAAACATTCTGGAAGACATCGCCGCTATCTGCACTTTGCTGGGCATGGGCACCGCCATCATTATGTGGGGTTCTATTGGGCAAGCATTGGCTGCCTCGGTTCACTAAACGGGGTTATCCCCTTTATATTTCACTGCAATTGATGGCTATTTGCTGACAGCCGTTTCGGCTGCGCTAAACTGGTTTCCCTTAAGTGATTCCGGTTGTGTGCGTTTATGTCAGAAGTAGAAGTAAGAACAGCAGCAGAAACAGCAGAGACCCGTCTAATGCGGCCTAAATTCGTTCATTTGCGCACCCACAGTTCCTATTCGCTATTGGAAGGCGCGTTGCCCGTCAAAGTGCTGACGCAAACGGCGCTGGCATCATCTATGCCGGCATTGGCGGTGACCGACCGTAATAACCTGTTTGGGGCGTTAGAATTCGCCGAAACCGCCGCCGGATTGGGCGTGCAACCGATTATCGGCGCGACGCTTAATATTCGCGATGACGGCGCCGAGGGCGATCTGGTGCTGCTGGTCAAAAACCGCACCGGATACGACAATCTGATGGCGCTCATTAGTTCGGCGCATCTCGATAGCGAGGGCAAGCAAGGGCCGGGTGTCGATTTTAGCGAAATCGCGCCACGTTCGGAGGGTTTGATTTGTCTGACGGGCGGGCCGGACGGGCTCATAAATCGCTATTTGCAGAGCAATCAAACGGAGATAGCTAAGAATAAAATAGATAGCATTAACAATATCTTCAAAGAAAATATTTATGTAGAACTTCAACGATATAGCGACGCGTCTGAAGACGAGATTGAAGCGCATTTGGTTGATTTCGCCTATACGATGGAGCTGCCGCTCGTCGCCACCAATCAGGCTTATTTTGCATCGGCAGATGATTATCGCGCCCATGACGCGCTGATATGTATTGCCGAAGGGCGCTATATAAATGAGGAAGACCGTCGTCGGTTAACCCCCGAACATCGACTGAAATCAGCCGAAGAAATGTGCGCATTGTTTGCCGATTTGCCCGAGGCATTGGAGAACACGGTTGAAATTGCGCAACGTTGCGCGTTTCGACCGACCGAGCATGCGCCTATTTTGCCCGCTTTTTCCAACAATGACGAGCTGGCTGAACTGTCGCAGCAAGCGCAAGATGGGCTGACCGCGCGTTTGCAGCAGGTTGAGGC
>JAKMCZ010000248.1 GCA_022428185.1 Alphaproteobacteria bacterium
ACCGATGCGTTTGAGGTGTTACGGGTTTCAGCCGAGCAAGTGACGCGGTTGGAAACCGAGATTGATACATTGAATGAGGCACTGGCACCGCTCGATAGTTTTGTTTTGCCCGGCGGCTCGCCGGCAGCGGCGCATTTGCATTTGGCGCGCACATTGATGCGTCGCGCTGAGCGTCGGTTGAGCGCGGCGGCAGAGGCAGGGGAAGAATTTTCTGTAAATGCACGGAAATTTATCAATCGCGCCTCTGATTTATTGTTTGTTGCAGCGCGTTGCGCCAATGAAAACGGCAAAAACGACGTTAAATGGGTGCCCGGCGCCAATCGATAGGGCGCGTTTTGACGCAGGCCAAGCCCGGCGCGTCAATTGACTTATTTGGGGCAAATGCGTAAAGAAATCGTCAGACATGCCTTGGCCTCGGTGCTGGGGCGGTGAAACTGGAGAGACCAATATGAAAATCCTAGTCCCCGTCAAACGAGTGGTCGACTATAACGTCAAAATCCGCGTCAAACCTGACCAAACGGGTGTTGATTTGGCAAATGTTAAAATGTCGATGAACCCGTTTTGCGAGATTGCCGTTGAAGAAGCGGTGCGCTTGCAAGAGGCCGGAACCGCAACCGAGATTATCGTTGTGTCGGTTGGCCCGACACAAGCCCAAGAAACCATTCGAACCGCATTGGCAATGGGTGCTGATCGCGGCATTTTGGTGAAAACCGAAGATGATTTGGAGCCTTTGGGCATTGCCAAAGTGTTGAAAGCGGTGGTTGAGGCGGAAAGCCCCGATTTGGTTATCCTCGGCAAACAGGCGATTGACGGTGACAATAACCAGACCGGTCAAATGCTGGCCGCGCTTTTGGGTTGGAGCCAGGGCACATTTGCTTCTGAGCTTGGGCTTGATGGCGATAAGGTCAATGTCACGCGTGAGATTGATGGCGGACTGCAAAGCGTTAAGCTTGCCATGCCAGCGATTATCACCACTGATTTGCGCCTCAATGAGCCGCGCTATGCATCATTGCCTAATATTATGAAGGCCAAGAAAAAGCCGATTGATGAAAAAGAACTGAGCGAATATGGCGTCGATGCCGCGCCGCGTTTGGAAATTGTCAAAGTGGCTGAACCGGCAGAACGCGAAGCCGGTGTCAAAGTTGAAACCGTCGGCGAATTGGTCGACAAGCTGAAAAACGAAGCAGGAGTTTTGTGATGAATACGCTGCTGATTGCTGAACACAATAATGAAAACCTCGCTGATGCGACCGTAAAATCGGTTACTGCGGCGGCTCAAATGGGCGGCGAATGTCATGTGCTGGTCGCCGGACATGGTTGCGCTGGGGTCGCTGATGCGGCAGCCAAGCTGGACGGTGTGGCAAAAGTTTTGCTGGCCGATGATGCGCAATATGACAAACAACTGGCCGAGCCGATGGCGGCTTTGGTGGTTGGTATGGCAGATGGCTATGCGACCATTGCAACGCCGGCCTCGACCAATGGCAAAAATTTCATGCCACGCATTGCCGCGCTGCTTGATTGCAGCCAAATATCGGATATTACCGCCGTCATTGACGCCAATACGTTTGAGCGTCCGATTTATGCCGGTAACGCCATTCAAACGGTTAAGGCCAATGAAGCCAAAAAAGCCGTTACCATTCGCGCAACGGCTTTTGCCGCTGCCGGTGATGGTGGCAGCGCCGCTGTTGAGGCGACCGGTGCGAGCGACAATCCGGGCCTGTCAGAATTTGTCAGTGAAGAATTGACCAAATCCGACCGTCCCGAACTGACGTCAGCCAAAGTGGTCGTATCAGGCGGTCGCGGCATGCAATCGGGTGATAATTTCCCGATGCTTGAAAAAATCGCCGATAAGCTCGGTGCCGCTGTCGGTGCCTCGCGCGCTGCGGTCGATGCCGGTTTTGTGCCGAATGATTATCAAGTCGGTCAAACCGGTAAAGTGGTCGCGCCCGAGCTTTACATCGCGGTCGGCATTTCAGGTGCTATTCAGCATTTGGCGGGCATGAAGGACTCGAAAGTCATCGTCGCCATCAATAAAGATGAAGAAGCGCCAATTTTTCAAGTTGCCGATTACGGTCTGGTGGCCGATTTGTTCACCGCCGTGCCGGAGCTCGAAGATGAACTGGGCAAGGCCGGATTATAATCCGGCCCTGTCGTCTTGATATAGACGCATGGCTTTAATCAAAACCGTTGCAATTATCGGTGCCGGGCAAATGGGCTGCGGCATCGCTCATGTGTTTGCCCTGTCGGGGCATCACGTTCTGTTGAACGATATTGGCGACAGCCAAATTGCAGCCGGCATGGCGGCGATTTCAAAAAATATCGACCGCCAAATTGCCTCTGAGAAAATCAGCCCGGCTGACGGTGCTGCTGCTTTGGCACTGATTAAAGCCGCCCCTGAAATGGCAGATTTCAGCACCGCTGATTTGGTCATTGAAGCGGCCAGCGAGAACGAAGCGGTGAAGCTGGATATTTTGCAGGCGGTAAGCGCGGTGGTGTCGGACAAGACTTTAATCGCCTCCAATACCTCGTCCATTTCCATCACGCGTTTGGCAGCGGCCACGCCTTATCCCGAAAACTTTATCGGCATGCATTTCATGAATCCGGTGCCGGTGATGCAATTGGTCGAGCTCATTCGCGGGCTGACGACCAGCGATGCCACATTCGACACGGCCAAAGCGTTGGTCGAAAAGCTCGGCAAAACGGCCGCCATTTCGGAGGATTATCCGGCCTTTATCGTCAATCGCATTTTATTGCCGATGATTAATGAAGCAGCTTTTGCCCTGTTTGAAGGGGTCGGTTCGGTTGAAAGCATTGATGCCGCGATGAAACTTGGGGCCAATCACCCGATGGGGCCGCTGCAATTGGCTGATTTTATCGGCCTCGATACATGTTTATCCATCATGCAGGTTTTACAAGACGGTCTGGGCGACGACAAATATCGCCCCTGTCCGCTCTTGGTCAAATATGTTGAAGCCGGATGGCTGGGGCGCAAAAGCGGGCGCGGCTTTTATGATTATTCCGGCGATGCGCCCGTGCCGACCCGTTCGGCGCGCTAGCGCGCTAGATATCTATCCAATAATGCATGTACATCGGGTGCGTCCCAATCGGCCTCACCGGCCAGGCGACCGATTTCAAACCCGTTTCTATCGAGCAGCAATGTTGTTGGCAAACCGATAAGGGCGGCGGCGCGCGCTGACTTATAGCTTGGGTCGTAAAACCGCGTGACATGGGTGACACCTAAATCGTCAAGAAACGCCTCGCCTTTTTTCGATCCCGAGCGGTCAACCGATAAGGTAACAACGCGCACGCCTTTATCTTGATAACGCGCTGCCAGCGCGTCCAATTGCGGCATTTCTTTGCGGCACGGGGCGCACCAAGTCGCCCAGAAATTGACCAGCACCATGTCGCCCTTTAAAGCCGCCAAATCGGCGGCACTGCCATCGGCATTTTGCAAAGCCATCTCGGGTAGCGGCTTCTTCGCGGCATGGGTAACGAATTTAGCCGAAAAACCGGCTTTTGTTTCGAGGCGCGGCTTGCCTTCCTCGGCTGGCTTGCTGTATAGGGTCACAGCAACCGCGCCGGTCACAAACACAATCAGCCCCACGCGCCATGCATGGCGACGGACGAATCGGACAAATTGTGACAGACTGGTTTGGGACGACATAAAATCTCCTAATGGAGCAGGTGATGAGTAATCGCATGTGGGGTGGCCGGTTTGGCGGCGGCCCAGACGATATAATGGAAGAAATTAACGCTTCCATCGGCTTTGACCAGCGTTTGTTTGCACAAGACATTCGCGGCTCGCTGGCGCATGCGCAAATGCTGGTCTCTCAAGGCATTATATCACAAGCTGACGGCAAAGCGATTGCCGAAGGTTTGGCGCAAATTGAAGCGGAAATAAATGATGGAAAGTTTAAATTTTCGCGTGCGCTTGAAGACATTCATATGAATATTGAGGCGCGCTTGTCTGAGCTTATCGGCGAGCCGGCCGGACGGCTGCACACGGCGCGCTCGCGCAATGACCAAGTTGCCACTGATTTCAGGCTTTATGTGCGCGATGCGCTTGACCATATGAAAGCGCAAATTCATGAGCTGATGGCGGTGCTGGTGAGCAAAGCCGAGGCGCATAGCGACACGATTATGCCCGGCTTCACGCATTTGCAACCGGCTCAGCCGGTGACGTTCGGGCATCATTTGCTGGCCTATGTTGAGATGCTGGCGCGTGATGCCGGACGGTTTCAAGATGCGCGCAAAAGACTCAATGAAAGCCCATTGGGCGCCGCCGCTTTGGCCGGCACTGGTTTTCCGATTGACCGCGATATGACGGCTGAGGCGTTGGGTTTTGATGCGCCTATGGGCAATAGTATGGACGCGGTGTCGGCGCGCGATTTCGCGCTGGAAGCGTTATCCGCGACGGCGATTTGTGCCACACATTTGTCGCGTCTGGCTGAAGAGATTGTAATTTTCTCAGGCCCGGCTTACGGGTTTTTCGACCTGCCTGATGCGTTTTCGACCGGCTCTTCCATTATGCCGCAAAAACGCAATCCCGATGCCGCTGAACTGGTGCGCGCCAAAACCGGCCGCATTATCGGTGCGCTGGGTGGGCTGATGGTGGTCATGAAAGGCCTGCCTTTGGCCTATTCAAAAGATATGCAGGAAGACAAGGAAGGCGTGTTCAACGCCCTTGATAGCCTGTCTTTGAGCTTGGCTGCCATGCGCGGCATGATGGACGCATTGGGTGTCAATGGCGATGCAATGCGGGCGGCTGCCGAAAGCGGCTTTTCGACCGCCACTGATTTGGCCGATTGGCTGGTTCGTGAGGCCGGTTTGGCGTTTCGCCAAGCGCATCATGTAACAGGGCAATTAGTCGCGCTGGCTGAAGAAAAAAACTGCATGCTAGACGAATTACCATTGGCTGAGATGCAAAAGCTGGAAGCGGCGATTAGTGAAGATGTGTTTTCGGTGTTGAGCGTCGAAAATTCGGTCGCCTCGCGCCGCGTCTTTGGCGGCACCGCGCCCGAGGCGGTGCGCGCTCGTGTGGTGCATTGGCAAAACTGGCTGGCGGAAGCGCAGTCGTGATGCGCTCGCTTATCTATATTTTTATGGCTGCTTCTTTAACCATCGGACTGAACGCTTGCGGTAAACGCGGCGCGCTAAGCTTGCCCGAGGCCGCTGCCACCCATGAGGTGCGCCATGGATGAGTTTATCTATCGCGATGGCGCGCTGCATGCAGAGGATATCGTCATTGGCGAATTGGCTGAGGCGGTCGGCACGCCATTTTATTGCTATTCGGCGGCGACTTTGCGGCGGCATTATAATGTGCTTGATGCCGCTTTGGCTGATGCCGGACTTGATACGCGACTGATTTGTTATTCGGTCAAAGCCAATTCCAATTTGGCGGTGATTGCGACCCTGGCGCAATTGGGCGCGGGTGCCGATATTGTTTCGCAAGGCGAATTGACCCGTGCGCTTCAAGCCGGTATCGCGCCTGAAAAAATTGTCTTTTCCGGTGTCGGCAAAACAGCGGAAGAAATGCGCGCCGCGCTATCGGCAGGCATTTTGCAGTTTAATGTAGAAAGCCTGTCGGAGATTGATCTCTTGGCTGACACGGCAAATAGCATGGGAAAAACCGCCGAAATCGCTTTGCGGGTTAATCCGGATATCGAAGCGGGGACGCATAAGAAGATTTCTACCGGTTCGGCAGAGACCAAATTCGGCATTGCGTGGGAAGATGCCGAAGCGGGCTTTGCCCATGCGCGCGCATTGGACGGCGTCGAGGCGGTCGGCATCGACATTCACATTGGCAGTCAAATCACTGATTTAACGCCGTTTCGTCGCGCTTTTGAAAAAGTCGCCGATTTACTGGCGCGGCTGCGCGCCGACGGACATGAGATACGCCGCCTTGATTTAGGTGGCGGGCTGGGTGTGCCCTATGGGCGCGATAATGATACACCGCCCGACCCCAATGCTTATGCACAAATGATTGCCGAGACATTGGGCGATAGTGGCTGCCAAATTATGTTGGAGCCGGGACGTTTAATCGCCGCCAATGCGGGAATTTTGGTGACCTCTGTGGTGCGGACGAAACAAGGCCAAGCCAAAAACTTCATGATTGTCGATGCGGCAATGACCGAATTAATGCGCCCGACGCTCTATGATGCGCATCATCACATTGCGCCGGTGCATGAAAATGCGGCGGCGGTGAAAAACTGGGACGTGGTCGGCCCGGTTTGTGAGACCGGTGATTTTCTCGGCCTCGACCGTGCTTTACCGGTGCTTGAAGACGGCGATTTGCTGGCGATATTTGCCGCCGGTGCGTATGGGTCAGTGCTTGGCTCGGCTTACAATACGCGCCTGCCTGCGCCGGAAGTTCTGGTCGATGGCAAAAAATGGGCGGTGGTGCGCTCGCGGCCTGATTATCAAGCGCTTTTGGCCGGTGAGGCGATACCCGACTGGTTTTGAGAAACCACAAGATATTTTAACCGGCAAAGCGGTTTGCCATGCGGGCGTAAAACCAAGTAAAATCGGTAATCAAAACTCGCGAAAAAGGCTGCTGCCATGATCCGTCTTCAAAATGTGACGCTACGCTATCAGCAAGGGCCCGATATATTGCGCGATATCAATCTCGATATCCCGCAAGGCGCGTTTCGTTTTCTCACCGGCCCGTCGGGCGCAGGTAAAACCTCGCTCCTGAAACTGATATTTCTGGCGCATCGTCCCAGCAGGGGGCAGGTGTTTTTGATGGGCCAGGATACCGCGCAGCAATCGCGCAAGAGCCGCGCTTTAATGCGTCGGCATATTGGCGTGGTATTTCAAGATTTCCGCCTCATCGACCATCTCACCGTCTATGACAATATCACGCTGCCCTTGCGCATTGCCGGTGAAAAGCAAAACCGTTGGCATGATAATGCGGTGGAATTGATAAATTGGGTCGGCTTGGGTGACCGTCTGGACGCGCTGCCGACAACCCTATCGGGTGGTGAGCAGCAGCGCGCGGCCATTGCGCGCGCCGTGATTACCCGACCGCGCATTATTATCGCTGACGAACCGACCGGTAATGTCGACCCTGAAATTGGCGCACGGTTGTTAAGACTGCTTGTCGAACTCAATAAAATGGGCACCACCATCGTCATTGCGACGCATGACCGGCAATTATGGGAAGGCTTTGATTTCCCGCGCCTACATTTGGACAAAGGTCAAATCGGTCTGGTTAAGGAGGCAATGGTATGAGCCGCACGCAGAAAATTACCATATTGCCGCCCCAAAGCTTGGCCGGACCGGCTTTAAGCGCGGTTACGATGGTTATGACTTTTCTCGCCTGTTTGGCTTTGGGATGCAGCTTATTGGCTGACCGTGCCGCCGATCGCTGGCTGATGCGCGCGACCAGCGCATTATCGGTGCAGATTGTCGAAACCGGCAGATTATCAGCGGAAGAACAATTGCCCAATGTTCTGCGCGAATTGCGCGCTGCCAACGGCATTGATGCCATTCGTGTGCTGGCGCGCGATGACCTTATCGCGCTGTTGGAGCCGTGGCTGGGCACTGGCAATATTAGCGAAGACATGCCCTTACCACTATTGATCGAGGTGACCCCCAATGCCGAGACACCGCCCGCGACGCAAGCTTTAGCAGCGCAAATTCGGGCCGTTGCGCCCGGTGCGCGGCTTGATACACATGGGCGGTGGCGCGAAACATTGGAAAGCACTGCCAATGCTTTGCAGCTTTTCGCGGCACTGGTTTTGACCATGGTCACATTGGCAACGGCGATGGTGATTTTATTCGCTACCCGCGCCGGACTTTTGGCAAATGAAGAAATTATCCATGTACTGCACCAAATCGGCGCGCAAGACGGCTATATTTCGCGTCGCTTTGAAGGCCATTTCATTCGCCGCACGGCGCTTGCCGCTTTAGCCGGTCTGGCGGCGGCTTTCGTATTTTTCTACACGCTGGGCGGTTTGGTGGGCGAGGCGCGCCAAGCTGATTTTCTGATACTCCTTTTGCCCATGCCGCTGGCTGCGATTGTGCTTAGTTGGCAAGTGACACGGCGTTATGTGTTACGGCAATTGCGGGCTGAGCTTTAGGCGGTGGCATGACGCGCTTTGCTGAAGACGAACATCGCAGCCGCCGACAAATGCTTGCAACATTATTAGGCATGCTGGGCGGCGCGCTGGTTCTGTTTTTCTTGTTCTTCATCATTTTTGCACAAAGCCTGAAAGCGGTTCCAGACAGCGTGCCCGAAGCCGACGCAATCGTTGTGTTTACCGGCACCAGTCCGGTGCGCATTGAAACTGGTCTCAAATTATTGGCTGAGGGCAAGGGGCGGCGCTTGCTGGTCAGCGGGGTTTATGCCGACCAAGATTTTGACATGATTTTGGCAATGGCGCGAAATCAGGTGGGTGCCGCCGACGACAATCTGCGCTGCTGTATCGATCTTGATTATCGCGCCACCAATACGGTCGGCAATACCAAAGAGACCGCGCTTTGGGCTGAGGTGCATGAATTTTCGAGCCTGATTGTGGTCACCAGCAGTCACCATATGCCGCGCGCCTTTTTGGAACTGCGCCGCACCATGCCAACCACCAGCCTGTCCGCCTATCCGGTTTTGCCGCCCAATGTGCGGCTTGATTATTGGTATGCTTATCCCGGCACAATGGCTCTCTTACTGGGCGAATATATGCGCTATCTCTATGTGCTCAGCGGCCTTCCGGGATTTGGTTAGGCACGATTATGTTTGCTCTATTAGCTGATAAACGATTTTCCTTGTTTGCCCCATTTATCGCGCTGGCCGGTTTGGCGTTGATTGGATTTGTATTTTGGGTCCTGATTGCCGGTCGTATCACCGATGCGCTATCTGACAATGGCGTGAGTTGGCAGGGGCTGGAGCGCGAGGGGTTTCCCGCGCGCATCAGCCTTTATCTCGACGCGCCGCAATGGCGCAATGGCGATTTGAGCTGGCAGAATGATGCGATGAGCCTCACCGTCATGCCGTTTAATCGAGCGCATGCGATTGTCGATTTTAGCGGCGACCATCAACTGGCGACCAAAGACGGGCAATTTAATTTGGCTCATCAAGGCAATTTGATGAGCCTTGTCGTCGATGATGACCGGTTGAGCCGAGCTTCTTTTGAAGCCAAAAAAGCCGATGTGTCGGCGCGGTTTGGTGGAATTGAATGGCGCGCGCAAGCGGCGGTTTTAGAGCTGCATATGCGCCGCAATGCCGCGCGGAGCGATATTGCACTGGTTACTAAACAACTGCGCATAAACACCAATGAGCAAAGCGATCGGCTTGGCGCAGCACTCGATTTGGCGCGCCTCGACGCATCGGTCAGTGTGCCCGAGGCGGCGCTCAATCGGGGTTTATCGGCTGGCGATGTGGTGGCGCTTGAGCGCTTGACGCTAGAACGTGGCGCGCTGACCCTTATTGCTAAAGGCCGCGTAAAATTGCGCGCCAATGGCACTGTCGACGGGGCACTGGATTTGGATATCGTCAATCTCAATGCGTTTGCTGATGCGCTGATTGATGTCGGCTTGATAAACCGCCGCGACCGTCAAATATTACTTTTATTGGGTGGGTTGGGTGCTGCCCTTGGCGGCGACACGCAAGACCGTTTGTCTTTGCCATTGCGGTTTCAAGACCGTCGGATTTATCTCGGCGGGCTTGATTTGGGCGTAGCCCCTAAATGGCGCTAGTCTTGGGTTGGGCCTATTTATCGCGGCCGAAATTCGGCGTGTCAGTATCTTGTCCGGCGTCGATAATTGATTGGCGGATACCGCGCGTGCGGGTAAACACCTCTTCCAAATAACGCCCGTCTTCGCGCCGAATGGCGGCTTGCAGAGCGGTCAAATCTTCTGAAAAACGACCCATAATTTCTAAGATTGCGTCTTTATTGGCGAGAAATATATCGCGCCACATGATCGGGTCTGAGGCAGCGATGCGGGTGAAGTCACGAAAACCGGAAGCTGAGAACTTAATCACTTCCGAACGCGTATCGCTTTCCAATTGCGCTGCCGTGCCGACAATATTGAAGGCAATTAAATGCGGCAAATGACTGGTAATGGCGAGCACCAAATCATGGTGGTCGGCGTCCATAAACACCACTTCCGAGCCCATGCCGCGCCATAATTTGGTGACCTCTTCAACCGCGATGAGGCTGGTCGTCTCATCGGGGGTTAAAATGCACCAGCGCTCCTCAAACAATTCGGCAAAGCCGGCCTCCGGCCCCGATTGCTCAGTTCCGGCAATCGGATGACCCGGCACAAAGTGGATACGTCCGTCCAGTATTTCAGCCAAATCTTTTTGCACGCCGGCCTTTACCGAGCCGACATCGGTCAAAATAGCATTGTCTTTAAGGCGGGGTACAATGTCTTCAGCCAGTTGCTTTATGACGCTGAGCGGGGTGTTGAAAAACACAATATCGGCGTCAATCACCGTCTCGACCGCCGTTTCATGCACGCTATCGACAAACCCGATATCGAGCGCTTTTTGCCGCGTTTCAGCCGACCGCGCATAACCCGACACATGCGCTGCAAGGTCATTTTTCTTCAGCGCATGTCCAAGCGATGAGCCGATAAGGCCGAGGCCGATAAGAGCGATATTCGGCTTGCTCACGCGTCATCTCCGTCGTTGAAGCTTTCTAGCGCGGCCAATGCGGCGCGATTGGCGTCTTGCGTGCCGATGCTCAAGCGCAGTCTTGTCGGTAAGCCATAAGCTGCCAAGCCGCGCGGAATGACACCGGCGGCGCACATGGCGGCTTCGGCGCGCGCCGCTTCATCGGCATCGCCAAACTCCAGTAAAATGAAATTGGCTTGCGTGCTACGCACGCCAATGCCCAGCCCGCCAATTTGTTGCACCAACCAATCGCGCCATTGCGCGTTATGGGCGCGGCTTTTCTCAATATGCGCTTGGTCGTCCAAAGCGGCCATGCCGACATGCAAGGCGGCGCTGTTAATGTTGAACGGCCCGCGCAAGCGATTGAGCGCATCGGCAATTTGCGGCGGGCAATAACCCCAACCAAGTCGCAAGGCGGCCAAACCATAGGCTTTGGAAAATGTGCGCGTGGTGACGACATTGTCATGCGCGTCGACCATGTCGAACGCGGCGGGATAAATGTCGGGGTCGACATATTCGGCATAGGCACCGTCCAGCACCAAAAGCACGCTATCGGGCAAGCTTTTGTGCAGCCGCGCCACGGCATCCTTGTCGAGCATGGTGCCGGTCGGATTATTCGGATTGGCGAGAAATACGATTTTGGTTTTATCGCTGATAGCTGCCAAAATTGCATCAACATTGGCGGTCAAATCTTGTTCTGCCACTTCGACCGGTGTTGCGCCGGTGGCGCGACCGGCGAGCTTGTAAATCAAGAAAGCATGCGCCGTGTGCACCATCTCATCGCCCGGCCCCAAATAGGCTTGCGCCAATAAGCTCAAAATATCGTCTGACCCATTGCCGCAGACAATGCGCGCTGCATCGATATTATTGAGCGCTGCCAATTTCTCGCGCAAAGCGCGTGCGCCGCCATCGGGATAAAGCGATAAATCGCCAGTATCAGACCCGAAATCAGATAGTGCCGCTTGCGCTTTGACACCGGCACCGAGCGGGTTTTCATTGGCTGACAGTTTGAACGGGTTTTTCACCCCGTCCACAGTCTCTTTGCCGCCGACATAGGCCGGCATATCCAAAACCCCGTCTTTAGGTGTCGGCCCGCTCATGCTTCTGCCTCCAAAGTGAGATAGCGTCCCCAAATCGGGTCATCGCCCGGCGCATCGGTCTCGACCAGCGCATCGTCTTGGCCTTTGAAAATTACTCTTTCGCCGCTCTTTGCCTCGGCGCGGCGCACCAGATTGACTGCGCCCGCTTCATTTTCATCGCTGGCGGCCAATTTGCCATAGCATAAGGCGGCGGGCGCGCCGATAAGGGGCAAGCGGGCAAATACACCGACGCCTTCTGGCGGGGCGATGGCTTCGTCGAGCGTCATAACGGCGACAAGACGCGGGTTTTCTAGCAGATTATCAAGCTTGGGCGCGCCTGCTTCATAAGCCAGGCTGGCGCCGAAATGCGCCCGTGCCTGCGGCATAGCATTTGGCGAGGCGCAAATGGTAAGGCCGCCTTGTTGAGCCAGCGCCATGCCGATAATTTCGCGCCAAACAGCGATGAGACCGGCGCTTTCAAGCATGGGCGCATTGCTTTTTTGCCAAGCGATGAGCGCACGTAATTGCTGAATTTCGCGCAATGGGCGCAGCGGCGCGGTTTCGCCATTATCGGCTTTGGCAGCGGCGACATTCGCCACCAATTCGGCACGGCGCAGAAATCGCGCGCGCAACTCGGCGTCCAGCGCGTCAATTTCGCTTCGAATATTGTCCAGACTTGTTGCCATCTGCCTGCTCTAGAACTTTCTTCAAAACCCCTAACAAATGCGCAACCCTGAGTTTGCGCATCTTTCACACGCGCCTAGTCATACGCCGTGAGAGGGTGTAAATCAAAGGAAAGATTGACTTTTTGCCGCGCCTCCTGCAAGAGGAGCGGCTGAATGAAGGGGTTGCCATGACGGCCGGGCAGAAAAATGACAATCAAGGCGAAACAGTGCTGCTGGACGGCGCTGCGCTGGAGCTCGACTGCGGCGTGGAGCTGGCACCGATTGAACTGGCTTATCGCACTTATGGCGCGCTGAATGATGATAAAAGCAATGCGATTTTGATTTGTCATGCGCTGACCGGTGATCAGCATCCGGCGGGCGATAATCCTCTGACCGGCAAGCCGGGCTGGTGGACGCAAGTGGTCGGGCCGGGCGGTATAATCGATACCGATAAATATTTTGTCATTTGCTCGAATGTCCTGGGCGGTTGCGGGGGCTCGACCGGCCCGCAAAGCGCCAATCCGAAAGGCGATGGCCCTTACGGGCTAAATTTTCCGGTGATTACCGTCGCCGATATGGTGCGCGCGCAAAACCTGCTCATAGACCATTTGGGCATTGAGAGCCTGTTTTGCGTCCTCGGCGGCTCAATGGGCGGCATGCAGGTGTTACAATGGGCGGCGGCGCATGGTGAGCGCGTTTTTTCGGCGGTTCCGATTGCCACTTCAGCGCGCCATTCGTCTCAAAATATTGCGTTTCACGAGGTTGGCCGACAAGCAATTTTGGCTGACCCTGACTGGCATGGCGGCGATTATTATGCCGCCGAGGCGCACCCGCGCAAAGGGCTGGCCGTGGCGCGTATGGCGGCGCATGTCACCTATTTGTCCGAAGCCGCTTTGCAGCGCAAATTCGGGCGTAATCTGCAAGACCGCGAGGCGGTGACTTATGGCTTCGATGCCGATTTTCAAATCGAGAGCTATTTGCGTCATCAGGGCATGACCTTTGTCGAGCGCTTCGATGCCAATAGCTATTTGTATATTACCCGCGCGATGGATTATTTCGATATTGCGGCGGAAAATGGCGGCAATCTCGCTGCTGCCTTTAAAGACACGCGGACGCGGTTTTGCGTCATGTCGTTTACCAGCGATTGGCTGTTCCCGACCGCCGAAAGCATAAATCTGGTGCGCGCGCTTAATGCGGCGGGGGCTGATGTCAGTTTTGTCGAAATCGAAAGCGATAAAGGCCATGATGCGTTTTTGCTAGATGAGCCTGAAATGCACACCACGCTGAGCGGGTTTTTAACTGCCGCCGCACAAGCGCGAGGGCTGGACTGATGCGTGACCCGAAATCACAAGCGGCGGGAAATCTTGACGCGGCGCGTATCGATTTACAGTTGATTGCCGATATGGTCGCGCCGGGCAGTAAAGTGCTGGATATTGGTTGCGGCGATGGCGCGCTGTTGGAATTGCTGGTTAAACAGCGAGACATTGACGGGCGCGGGCTTGAGCTGGGTCAAAGCGGGGTTAATAATTGCGTCGCGCGCGGCTTGTCCGTGGTGCAAGGCAATGCTGATACCGACCTGTCTTATTATCCTGATAACGGTTTTGATACGGTCATTTTGAGCCAGACTTTGCAAGCGACACAACGCCCGCAAGAGGTGTTGCGCGAAATGGCGCGCATCGGTAATCGTCTGATTGTCTCGATTCCTAATTTCGGCCATTGGCGGGTGCGGCTTGATTTACTGCTCAATGGGCGTATGCCGGTTACCGGCGCGCTGACTGCAAGCTGGTATGAAACCGCCAATATTCATTTGTGTACGCTAAAAGACTTCACCGAATTATGCGATGTGCTGGGCCTGAGTGTTGAAAGCTGTATCACCCTGTCGGGTGGTCGAGCCAAAGCGCTTGGTGGGCGACCGACCCGGGCCGCCAATTTATTGGCCGAGCAAGGCGTTTTTGTGCTTCGACGCGTTTAAGGGCAGTTTGGCGGGCGACAGAACCGGACGAATGACCGCTGCCGAGCGATAACGCAAAGCCATTTTTGAGCCGGTCGGTGCGGGTACTTTTTTCACCGCTTCCATCAACCAAACGCCACCCAATTGGGGCATCATGGCGGCACCGAAACGGTCGGCCCCGGCCAGTGTGGTGAGCAGTTTTTCAGGCAAGAAAGGTGGCAGCACCAGCGCCGGTCGGCTTTGCCCCTGAATGAAGCCGGTGCGGCGAATGAGTTGGCGCAATTGACCTGATGAAAAAGGCCGCCCCATGCCGAACGGGGTGGCGTCACGGCGCGCCCAAAAGCCGCGTCGATTGGCGACGATAAAGAGCGCGCGCCCGTTCGGCACCAAGACACGCCAAACCTGTTCCATCAGCGCGTCCAGATTATTGGCTGCTTCCACCCCATGCAGCACCACTAAGCGATTTATGCTTTCAGATCTGAGCGGCCATTGTCGCTCATCGCCCAAAATGGCAGGTGGGCTGTCGCCTTGTGGAGCCAAAACGCCTTGCTGGGCGGGCATTAAGAAATGCCAATCGGCATTGGGCCACAGGGTCGCCGCTTTGTCTGTTGCTGCTTGGGCGACCAGCGGCAGGCCATAGCCATAGGCCAACACGGCATCGTGGGGGCCGGCGGCTTGTGGCCAAATACGATTTATCCCAGCTATCAGACGGGTGCGTACATGACCGCCCAAAGGGGTTTCGTAAAACCGCGTCAAATCGACAATATCAAAAGCCAATTCTTCTTCGTCCTCTGTTTCCCTCTTTTGTGCTTTACCATTATAGTGGAGCCGACCGAAATCGAAAACCGGAGCACCCGACATGTCAAAAGAAATAGGCGCAATTGAAGTCCATCAATTTTCCTGTCTCAGCGATAATTACGGCTTTTTGGTGCATGAGCCGCAAAGCGGCGAAACCGCGTGCATTGATACGCCAGAAACCGCTCCGATTATGGCGGCGCTTGATGAAAAAGGCTGGAAGCTGACGCAGATTTGGAACACGCATCATCATTATGACCATGCGGGCAATAATGAAGAGATTAAGCGCCTGACCGGCTGCACGATTACCGGTCCGGCCGGTGAGGCGGATAAAATTCCCGCCATTGACCGCGCGGTTGATGATGGCGATGTGGTGTCGCTGGGCGCGCTTGAGGCGCGGATTTTGAATGTCGGCGGTCACACGCTGGGTCATATTGCCTATCATATGGACGGTCATGCCTTTGTCGGTGACAGCTTGTTTGCGCTGGGTTGCGGGCGGGTATTTGAAGGCACAATGGCGCAAATGTGGGGCAGCTTGCAAAAGCTTACCGCTTTGCCCGATGGCACAAAGATTTATTGCGCGCATGAATATACGGCTGGCAATGCTGCCTTTGCGGTGACCATTGACCCTGAAAATGAGGCTTTGAAGCAGCGCATTGCCGAAATTGGACGATTGCGCGAACAAGGCCTGCCAACCGTGCCGACCGAAATTACCTTAGAGCGCGCCACCAATCCGTTTTTGCGTGCCGGTGATGGCGCGGTGCAAGCGCATTTGAATATGCAGGGCGCAGCGGCGGTTGATGTGTTTGCCGAGATACGCCAGCGCAAGGATAATTTTTAATGGCGGGTGCGGCATCTGACGGGCTCAGCCACGTCGCCGCCTCAGGCGCGTTAATCGAAGAAATTGACTGGGTCGATCCGGAAGCGGCTTTTCTTGCCCAAGCCGGACAGACAGGCAGTTTATGGCTCGACAGTTCCGACACGCATTATGCCGGTGCACGCCATAGTTTCATTGCTTGCGCGCCCTATAAAATGTTGCGTTTTCATGCTCATCAGGCAGGTACCGGTTTTGCCGCGCTTGAGGCGCATCTTGGCGCGCATCAATCGCTCTGGGCTGATTTACCGCAGGAGATTGACGCGCAAGTGCCGCCTTTTCGTGGCGGCGCGGCGGGTCTATTCGGCTATGGTTTGGGGGCGGGGCTGGAGCCCAGCATTGCGCCAAGCGCCAATCCCGCCGAAAAAGAAGCGATGGTGGTTGGGCTTTATGCCAGCGTGTTGGCTTTTGACCATGCGGCCAAGCGCTGCTTTATCATCGCCACCGGTATGCCGCATGACACGGTCGCGGCACGTGCCGATGCGGCGCGCCAAGACATATCACGCTGGCAACAGCTTTTGACCGGCGTGCCCGGTGCGGTGCTGCCGCCGCCGCCCGATGCGCCGCAATTAAACCTCGCGCCAAGCAGCAATTTTACCCGCGCTGAATATTGCGATAGTGTAGGGGCATTGGTCACACATATTTTGGACGGCGATATTTTCCAAGCCAATTTGGCGCAATGTTTTTCCGCCGAGCTGGGTGCAGATGATGATGCGCTGTCTTATTATCGTCGCTTGCGGCGCGCCGGTCCGGCACCGTTTTCAGCATTTTTTCAAATGGGCGATTATGCATTGGCCTCGGCCTCGCCGGAACGGTTTTTGCAGATGGCTGACGGGCGGGTTGAAACGCGGCCGATAAAGGGAACGCAAAAACGCGGTGCGAGCGTCGCCGAAGATGCCGCGATTGCTGCCGCGCTGGCGGAAAGCGAGAAAGACCGCGCCGAGAATGTGATGATTGTCGATTTGCTGCGAAATGATTTGGCTAAAAATTGCCGCCTCGGCTCCATTCATGTGCCACAGCTTTGCGCGCTGGAAAGCTTTTCCAATGTGCATCATTTGGTGTCGACCATTCATGGGCAGGTGGCGGATAATGTATCGCCGGTGAAAGTGCTACGCGATTGCTTTCCGGGCGGGTCGATAACCGGCGCGCCAAAAATTCGCGCCATGCAGCTTATCGATGCCTATGAAAAAACCCCTCGCGGGGCGAGTTATGGCGCGCTTGGCTATATTGGTTTTGACGGGCAGATGGATAGCAGCATCGTTATTCGCACGGCTGAGATTACGGGTCGCCACATTCGCTTTCACGTCGGCGGAGGTATTGTCGCCGATAGTGTGCCGGAAGCCGAATATGTCGAGACGCTGGATAAGGCACGCGGGTTAATGACCGCTTTGGGGGTCGATATTGATGCTTGGGCTGCCGATGTTGAAAGCCTCACAGATGCGCAAGACAATCAGTCGGTGGCGCAATGATTGTGGTGATTGACCATTTCGACAGCTTTGTCGAAACATTGGCACGCTATATTCGCGAAGCCGGTTTCGCGGTCAAAGTCATGCGCCAAGATGCCAGCCCTGAAGAGGTATTGGCGCAAAATCCTGATGCCGTCATATTGTCGCCCGGCCCCGGTCGCCCTGAGGGCACCGGGCTGACCCTGCCGCTGCTTGAGAAACTACACCGGCACGTGCCGGTGCTTGGTATCTGCCTCGGTCATCAGGCATTGGCGCAGCATTTGGGCGGCGCTATCGGTCATGCCAAAGAGCCACGTCATGGCAAAGCCTCACCGATAAACCATAATGGCGATGCGTTGTTTGATGGCATGGCTAATCCGTTTGCGGCAGGGCGTTATCACGCGCTGATTGTTACGCATTTACCTGATGCGTGCGACGCGCTGGCGAGCAGCGCGCTGGGTGAGAATATGGCTTTCAAACACCAAACACGCCCGCTTTACGGGGTACAATTTCACCCTGAAAGCATTTTGACGCCTGAAGGTCGCCGTTTGATTGAAAATTTTTTGCGGCTTTGCGGCGATGTTAAAGACGCAGCATGATTTGGCTCAATGGCGATTTATGTGAGGGGGAGGCAGCGATATCGGCCGATGATCGTGGTTTGCTGTTGGGAGAAAGCGTGTTTGAAACCCTATTGCTCAAACATCAAATCCCACAATTTTTTGCCGCCCATCTCAATCGACTTGTCGCTTCTTGTGGCGCGTTGGGTTTGGATTGCCCCTATGATGCGTCTGAGTTACGCGACGGCCTGATGCGCCTGCTTGCGGTTGAAAACCCGCCCGCACGGGCGGCCTTGCGCGTGACCGTGACCGGCGGCAATGGCGGGCGCGGATTGGTGCCTCAGACAGGCGGAAAAGCAAATCTGCTAATGCAGATAAGCATGCCGCCGCCTGCGCCTCAGACGCTCAAACTGGTTGATTGCGATATTATCCGTTTGGCAGGGCAAACAATAATGGCGCATAAGACCGGTCAATATGTCGATAATATTCTGGCTCGCCGCCAAGCTTTGGCCGGCGGCGGCGACGAGGCGGTGATGTGCAATCAACATGGGCGCATTGCCTGTGCGGCGGCAGGCAATATTTTTATCCTGCGCGATGCGCATTTGCTCACCCCGCCGGTCAGCGACGGGGCGTTGCCGGGCATTATTCGCGGCGCATTGCTCGCTTTGGCTGAGGTCGATGGGTTGGTGGTTGCCGAGGCCGAATTGACACTGGCTGATTTGGCGCGCGCCGAGGCGATATTTGTGACCAATAGTTTGAACGGGGTTACGCCAGCGGGTTACGGCGCTAACAATGCGGTGTCTGCGGCGCAAAAAAAACAGGGCCTCATCATCAATGAAGCCCTGCCTGAATTTGATAATTTTTAACGTCTAATCGCGCGGTTCAAGCACTTGACGACCGCGATAAATGCCGCTTTTCAAATCGACATGATGCGGGCGATGCAATTCGCCGCTATCAGGGTTTTCAATATAAGTCGGTTTTGCCAACGCATCAGCGGCGCGGCGCTTGCCACGACGGGAGGGGCTTACTTTTCGCTTCGGAACAGCCATATCGGTCTCCTGAAATCTCTCTATCCTTGAGGATTGGGCGGTTTATACGCCAAATGGATTAGCGGGTAAAGGGCAAACTAGCGGCGACTGACGCGCCATAATTTGCCATTGCTGCCTTCTGAGAGAATATAAAGCGCGCCATCGGCACCGGTACGAATATCGCGCAAGCGATCATCGATTTCGGTAAACAGGTCGTTTTGGCCTTGTGGCTTGCCGTTTTTCATCTCGATATGAATGATTTTATTGTAAATCAGCGACGATACGAAGATATCACCCTGCCAATCGGGAAATTGTGCGCCGTCATAAACCGTCATGCCCGACGGGCCAATCGATGGCGTCCAACTGACCAGCGGCTGTTCGGTGCCTTCATATTCGCTATAGGGGCTGATGCGTGCGCCCGAATAGTCAATCCCATAAGTGGCAATCGGCCAGCCGTAATTTTTACCCGCCTCGATGAGGTTCAATTCGTCGCCGCCTCGCGGGCCATGTTCCGTCTGGTAAATTTTGCCGCTGGCGCGGTCAACGGCAAGCGATTGCTGGTTGCGATGCCCGTAAGAGAAAATTTCAGGCTGCGCGTCTGCCAAGTCGATAAACGGATTGTCTTGTGGCACTTTCCCGTCATCGGTGACGCGCACTGAACTGCCGAAATGATTATTGAGGTTTTGCGATTGCTCGCGCAAATCAAAGCCGTCGCCGACATTTATCAACAGTGTGTCATCTGGCAAAAACACCATGCGCGCCCCGTAATGGACTTTGGTGTTCTTGGTTGGCGCGGCTTCAAAAATCGTGCTCACATCTTCCAGCGCGCTGCCGGTGAAGCGGCCCCGAATGACGCGCAGCGCATTGGCGCTTGCCGTGCCGACCGATAAGGACAAATAAACCAATTGATTGGCGGCATAATTCGGATGAATGACAATGTCCATCAAGCCGCCTTGCCCGCCATACAGGCTTTGTGGCACGCCGGCCACCGGTTGTGCGACCAGCTTGCCATTGCGAATGTGGCGCAGATTGCCGGTCAATTCAGTAACCAGCATGTCGCCATCGGGCAAAATTGCCAATCCCCAGGGCGCATCGAGGCCTTCGACCAATGGTTCAAGATTATAAGATGCCGCATAGCTTTGCGCCCAAGCCGTGCCGCTCAAAGGCAAACTCAGCGCAATCGCTATCAGGCTTGCAATAATCTTGTCTGTCATGGCGTTTTCCCTCAATTGCCCGCACTATATTGGCTTTTGCCGCAGTTGCAATATTCCATCATATGGCTTTATAAGACATACACAGCTTTGCAGGGGATTTGATGCAGCGATTTTTACCAAAACGCGCGCAAGCGTTGGCCTTTCTGGGCGCATTTATTTTACTGAATGTGGTCGGAACAGCCGTGCAGACGCAGTTTAATCTGGGTCACTTACTGGCTTTGGGTGTCGATGTGCCGTTTAGCCTGAGGCTAACAACGACGGGGCACGACATCATCACCATGCAGCCGCTATTTGGCTCGATTTTCGGTCTCGGCTTTTTGATTGCCATGATTGTCGGTCATTTCATCGCCGCTTTGGTGAAAATCTTGCCTGATGTGGTTTATGCATTGGCCGGATTTGCCGCTATGGCGGTATCGCTGTTTGCGCTCAAAGCAGCATTTCAAATCACCGCCATTGGTGCGGCGCGCGAATGGGACGGGTTTTTGAGCCTGTGCATTGTCGGCGCATTGGCCGGTTATGCGTTTTCCATTACCGCGACCAGATTAGCCGCAAACCGAAGCTAGCAGTTTCGCATTTTAGGCTTATTGAGCGGCCTTATATTGCAATCGTCGCGCATGCAAAAGCGGTTCGGTATAACCGCTTGGTTGTTCGCGTCCTTTGAAAATCAAATCGCAAGCCGCTGCAAAGGCAATCGACCGGTCAAAATCATCGGCCATCGCTTGATAGGTCGGGTCATTGGCATTTTGTTGGTCAACCACGGCCGCCATGCGTTGCATGGTTTCCATCACTTGCGCTTCGTCGCAAATGCCGTGATGTAGCCAATTGGCGATGTGTTGGCTGGAAATACGCAATGTGGCGCGGTCTTCCATCAAGCCGACATTGTGAATATCGGGCACTTTTGAGCAGCCAACACCCTGGTCAATCCAGCGCACCACATAACCCAAAATGCCTTGTGCGTTATTGTCGAGCTCTTGCTGCACGTCTTCAGGAGCCCATTGGGGGTGCGGTTCGACGGGCATGGCGAGCAGCGTTTCCAGCTTAGCCGGTTGGCGCGATTTCAACTCGTCTTGCACCGCATCGACATCAACCTGATGGTAATGAATGGCATGCAACGTCGCCGCTGTCGGCGAGGGTGCCCAAGCGCAATCAGCTCCGGCTTTCGGTTGGCCTATTTTTTGTTCAATCATATCGGCCATTAAATCGGGCATTGCCCACATGCCTTTGCCGATTTGCGCGCGCCCCTGAAAACCACAAGCCAGCCCAATATCAACGTTCCAGTCTTCATAAGCATTGAGCCAGCCCGAGGCTTTCATATCAGCCTTGCGGATCATCGGCCCCATTTCCATCGATGTGTGAATTTCATCGCCGGTGCGGTCAAGGAAACCGGTATTGATGAAGATTACCCGTGCTTTGGCGGCGCGGATACATTCCTTCAAATTCACCGTGGTGCGGCGTTCTTCGTCCATAATGCCCATTTTCATGCACAGGTCAGGCAGACCAAGCGCCTCTTCGACCGAGGCGAACAGCGCATCGGCAAAAGCGACTTCTTCCGGTCCATGCATTTTAGGCTTCACAATATAGACCGAGCCGGTTTTGGAGTTTTTCGCCGCCGCGTCGGTTTTGGCGAAATCATGCTGCGCCAACAGGCCGGTCATCATGGCGTCCATAATGCCTTCGGGAATTTCATCGCCGCGATCGTCCAGAATTGCCGGATTGGTCATTAAATGTCCGACATTGCGCACCAATATGAGCGACAGGCCGGGCAAGCTTACCGTGCCGCCATCGGGCGTTGTGTAGTGGCGATTATCAGCCAGCGCGCGCGTCATTTGCTTGCCGCCTTTTTCCATTTTTACCGATAAATCGCGGCGCATGAGACCGGCCAAATTGCGATAGGCCTCTACCTTGTCTTCACCATCGACGGCGGCGACCGAGTCTTCGCAATCCATAATCGTGGTGACCGCGCTTTCAAGAAAAATATCCGCGACATGAGCCGCATCATCGGCACCGATGGAATGGTTGGCATCAATCCATATCTCAGCATGCAGGCGGTTATTGTTAACCAATATACCCTCAGGGCTGTCGGCGTCGCCACGATAGCCGATAAATTTCTCGGGCGTTTCAAGCCCCGCTTCGCCGCCGTCATGTTGCGCCAGAAGCGTCCCATCGACCACCCGATAGCCGGTCACATCGCTATGCGCAACACCGCTAAGCGGCGCAATTTCGTCAAGCAGGGCTTTAGCCCGACGAATAACCTCATCGCCGCGCACCGGATTATAAGCCCCGGCCGGAGCCAGTGCGCCCGATTGGTCAATTGCGTCAGTGCCGTAAAACGCATCATATAATGAGCCCCAACGTGCATTGGCGGCGTTAACCGCAAAGCGCGCATTTTTAATCGGCACGACAAGCTGCGGGCCTGAAGTGACGGCAATTTCGTCATCGACATTGGCGGTTTCAATGGTGAAGGCATCGCCTTCGGGCTGCAAATAACCAATCTCGGTCAAAAACGCCTGATAGGCGTTAATATCATGCGGCGCGCTTTGATTGGCTTTGTGCCATTCATCGATTTGTTTTTGCAAAGTGTCGCGCTTTTCAAGCAGCGCCTTATTGGTATCGCGATGCGCGTTCAACACATCTGCACAAGCCTGCCAAAACGCCTCGGCACTGATATCCAGCCCGGTCACGGCCTCATCGGCCACAAAATCAGCCAATTGTTTGTCAATTTGCAAACCGGCATGGGTCACGCGATCGGTCATGGTTTTCTCCTGCAATAAAACGCTCTGAATTGACTGCAAACTATCTTTTTTTTAAGCGCGGCTCAATGATTGTGTGCATACTGGCGAAATAAAGACCGCCATAAAAATAAAAAGAGGATTGGGCTCATGTCGTCTAAACAAAACAGTCGCGCGCCTTAGGTGCATCGTTTAGTGGCGGCGGCAATATTGGGTCATCGAAAGGCAGCAAGCCGGCCTTCGGCTGGGCTGTGTCTTGGTCAGCCTCGGTTTCGTGTGCTTCTTGTGGCGCATCTTCGCGTCCGGCAACCACCAGACCGCCCATGCCGACCACCATTAAACCGGCGAGCGCCGTGTCAAAATCAACCCGTTTCGCAATCCGTTTCTTCTGTTTCATCAAGCCGCCTTTTCAACGAACTTTTCAATGCTTCTACGACGCCAAGCCGATGTAATAGCACCTGCCAAAGTTCTGCTAGCAGGCTGAGCGTTAATAATCCGTCTACGTGTGGTGGGTTAGAAAATGAATAAATGTCAGAAAATTTTAATGACAAGTTGTCGCAGGGCGTGCAAGCTTAAGTTGTTAAGTCAAAAAATTTCAATCAGAGGGAGAAATTATGACCGA
>JAKMCZ010000258.1 GCA_022428185.1 Alphaproteobacteria bacterium
GTGTTGGGTAAAAATGTAGTGCTGGAGCCGAATGTGGTCATCGGCGCAAAGGCTGAAATTGGCGACAATTGCCATATAGGTGCCAATAGCCATATCGGGCACGGTGTCGTTATCGGGCGCGATTGCACGATTGGAGCCAATACAACGGTCAGCTATGCGCTTTTGGGCGACCGCGTTATTATTCATAGTGGTGCGAATATTGGCTGCGACGGATTTGGTTTTGCCCCTGGTGCGGCGCATGTCAAAATTCCACAAATCGGGCGGGTGATTTTGCAGGCAGATGTTGAAATTGGCGGCAATACGGTTATTGATCGCGGCGCTTTGGGCGATACGGTTATCGGCGAAGGCAGCAAAATCGATAATCTGGTGCATATCGCACACAATGTGCAATTGGGACGCCATTGTTTTATTACCGCAACTTGCGCGGTGGCGGGCAGCAGCACGCTCGGTGATTATGTTCAAATGGGTGGCGGGGCGAAAGTCGCCGGCCATGTTGAAATTGGTGAACATTGCGTTATTTCGGCCAATTCGGCAGTGCTGCGCTCATTTCCGGCCAATTGTAATATTGCCGGATCGCCGGCGCGCTTGCGGAATGAGCTTTACCGCGACCAAGCTTTCTTGGCGCGCCTTCGCAAAGATACCGAAAACGACGCTTAAAGCGTAATAATCCGACACAATCCTTTATTTGCGGCGGTTTTCGACTGGCCTTAACAAGCTGTAATGGGAATTGTTCATGAAACGGCGGTCATTGATGCGTCAGTGAAGTTGGGTGCCGACGTAACAATCGGGCCTTTTTGCTGCGTGACCGGTAATGTGGTTTTGGGCGATGGCGTGACGCTGGAAAGCCATGTCGTTGTCACCGGCAACACGACAATCGGCGACGCGACGCATATTTATCCTTTCGCTTCTATCGGGCATATTCCGCAAGATTTGAAATTTGACCGCGAGGACGTGTCGTTGGAAATCGGCGCGCGCAATCGTATTCGCGAGCATGTCACCATGAACCCGGGGACACAAGGCGGCGGCGCAGTAACTAAAGTCGGCGATGATGGCTTGTTTATGATGGGCGCGCATGTGGCGCATGACTGCATTGTCGGCGACAATGTAATTCTCGCCAATAATGCAACCTTGGGTGGGCATGTGCTGGTCGGTGATTTTGCCATTCTCGGTGGCTTGGTTGGCGTGCATCAGTTTTGCCGCATCGGCGCGCATGCTTTTATCGGCGCGGGCAGCCTGGTGGTTGAAGATGTCATTCCTTTCGGCGCGGCGACAGGCAATCGCGCTGTGCTGTCGGGCCTCAATCTGGTCGGGTTAAAGCGGCGCGATTTTGACCGCGCGGAAATCAATGCGCTCAGGGCTTTGTACAAATCGCTTTTTGTCGAAAGCGATGGCGCGCTGATGGGTCGGCTTGCCAAAGCAGCCATAGAATATGGCGGCAGCGAATGTGTCCAGCAGGTGGTGGAGTTTATGCGCGTCGAACAAAATCGCGGCTACTGCACCCCGCGCAATAAATAGACATGACAAAGATGGCGACCGCGCAATCCGATAATCCTTTGGGGCTGGTCGCCGGGTCGGGCGCGCTGCCTGTGCGTATTGCCGCTACGCAAGCCGACAATATTTTCATTATTGCTTTGGAAGACCAGGCTGAGAAGGCGTTGGAAAGCTATCCGCATATCATTTCGCCATTGGGGCACATGAAGGCGGCAGCAGATACGCTGCTGGCGGCGGGTTGCACTGAGATGGTGATTATCGGTGGTATTCAAAGACCGAATATTGAAAAGCTCGATTTTGATGAAGGCGGGCAGTGGTTTCTTGAGCAAGTCTTGGCCGGCGCGCATGAGGGCGACGACAGACTGTTGAAAGTCATAATTTCGTATTTTGAAATGCGTGGTCTTATCGTTCGTGCGGCGCAAGACTTTTTGGGTGATGACACAGGCAAAGCAGGTGCGCTGACCAGCCATGATGACACCGCGCATCAGGCTGATATCGACCGTGCCATTGACGTGGCGCGGATAATGGGCGCGCAAGATGTCGGACAAAGTGTGGCCGTCGGGCGACGTTTGGTTCTGGCGGTTGAGGGGCCTGAGGGAACAGATGCCATGCTGACACGCTTGCGCGATTTATCGCCTGAGTTTCTCGGCACGGGGCAAAATAAATCCGGCGTATTGGCTAAATTACCAAAACCGCAGCAAGACCGCCGCGTCGATATTCCGGCTATTGGTTGCCGCACGGTCGAATTGGCGGCATCAGCGCATTTGGCCGGCATTGTGTTTGAAGCGGGTGGCACTTTATTCGATGACTTTAACGCCGTGATTGCGTTGGCCGAAGAAGAAGGACTGTTTCTGTTAGGGCTTGAGGGACAGAGCTGATGTCTGCGCATATTATGATTATTGCCGGCGAAACATCTGGCGATGCGCTCGGCGCAGATTTAATGCAGGCGCTCCGCCAAGAAAATAGCGATGCAATGATTACCGGTATTGGCGGTCCGAAAATGACGGCAATGGGGTTGGCGTCGATATTTCCAATGTCTGAAATCGCCGTGATGGGGTTGAAGGAAATATTACCGCGCCTGCCGCAATTATTTAAGCGCGTTGATGAAGCGGTGCAGCACGCGCTGGCGAGCGAGCCTGATGTGATGGTGTTGATAGACAGCCCTGAGTTTAATCACCGCGTTGCAAAGCGGGTGAAAGCCAAGCGCCCTGAGGCTAAAATAATTTGCTATGTTGCCCCGCATGTTTGGGCGTGGCGGCGCGGGCGGGCGCGCAAAATGCGTAAATATTTTGATGCGGTTATGGCTTTCTTGCCTTTTGAACCTGATGTTTTTGACGCCAACCAGGGGCCGCCTTGTCATTTTGTCGGCCACCCGATTGTCGATCGGTTGGAAGGTTTAGAGCCATTGCCGCACTTCGCCAAAAAATACCGACTAAAGGCGGGCGATGTACCATTAGCAGTTTTACCCGGTAGCCGCATTAGCGAGGTCAATGAGCTGGTGCCGGTATTCGGTCACGTACTGCGCTATCTCGACGGGCGCATTGATAATTTACGACCGATTATTCCACTGGTGCCACATATGGCTGACCTTGTGCGCGAAAAAACTGCGCATTGGCCCGGCAAGCCGATTTATGTCGAAAACGAAGCTGATAAGTTTGCCGCCTTTTCCGGCGCGCGCGCAGCGTTGGCGTCATCGGGCACGGCGACAATGGAATTGGCGCTGGCCGGTTTGCCAACCGTCGTTGCTTACAATATGGGGTTGATGGGCGATTTGCTAGTGCGCATCATGCCGGTGCCGTCTGTGGTGCTGGTCAATCTTATTCTAGATGCGCCCGCGATGCCTGAATTTTTACAAGACCGCTGCGATGCCAAAGAGATTGCGCCAACAATGTTGCGCATATTGGAAGATGATGCGGTGAACGCGCATTATCGCAATATGCTGTCAGGCTTTCGTCCTGCCATGCGCTCTGAGGGCGCAAAACCGGCTAACCGTGCGGCAGCCTTCACCCTGTCGCTAATTTAGCGCTTTTTAATATCGGTATAATCGCGCGTTGCCGCACCGACATAAAGTTGGCGCGGGCGACCGATGCGTTGACTTGGGTCTTCAATCATTTCATTCCACTGAGCAATCCAGCCAACCGTGCGCGCCAGCGCAAACAAAACGGTAAACATTGATGTTGGGAAGCCCATCGCTTTTAGGGTGATGCCGGAATAGAAGTCGATGTTCGGATATAGCTTCTTCTCAACGAAGTAAGGGTCATTGAGCGCGATTTTTTCAAGTTCAATCGCGACATCAAGCAGCGGGTCATCTTTTATGCCCAATTCGCCAAGCACTTCATGGCAGGTTTTTTGCATCACGCGGGCGCGCGGGTCGTAATTTTTGTAAACACGGTGACCAAAACCCATCAGACGGAACGGGTCATCTTTATCTTTGGCGCGTTTGACAAATTCCGGTATCCGGTCGACTGAGCCGATTTCCGCCAACATGTCGAGCGCGGCCTCATTGGCACCACCGTGGCTCGGCCCCCACAAACAAGCAATGCCCGCGGCGACGCAGGCAAATGGGTTGGCACCCGAAGAGCCGGCCAGACGAACCGTCGAGGTCGAGGCGTTTTGTTCGTGATCGGCGTGCAAAATGAAAATGCGATCCATCGCGCGGGCCAGTACAGGGCTGACTTTCATGTCTTCGCACGGAACCGAAAAGCACATATGCAAGAAATTAGACGCGTAATCGAGATCATTGCGCGGGTAAACAAAGGGCTGACCGACTGAATATTTATAAGCCATTGCGGCAATCGTCGGAATTTTGGCAATCAAGCGGCGGCTGGCAATACGGCGTTGTTCTTCATCATTAATGTCGGTGCTGTCGTGATAGAAAGCGGACAGCGCGCCAACAACCCCGACCATAATTGCCATCGGGTGCGCATCACGGCGAAAGCCGTGGAAAAAACGGTTCATCTGCTCGTGCAACATGGTGTGTTGCGTAATGGCCGTTTCAAATTCTTCGAGTTCTTTGGCGTTCGGCAATTCGCCGTTCAAAAGCAAATAGCAGGTCTCAATAAAATTGCCCTTATCGGCTAATTGCTCAATCGGATAGCCGCGATGCAGCAAAACGCCTTCTTCGCCATCAATAAAGGTAATCTCGGATTTACAGCTCGCAGTTGAGGTAAAACCGGGGTCGTAGGTGAATTGTCCGGTTTGCCCGTAAAGCGTTGAAACATCAATAACACTTGGCCCAACGGTGCCCTCGTGAATCCCGAATTCATAGTCTTTTCCGAGGCTGGCAAGCTTAGCGTTTTCATCGCTCATTGCGGTCTCCTTGTTGTTGATGTCCTGTCTTGGCGTTGTCTTAGCACAAAAAAAATAGCCAAGCCAGCGCAAGCAGCCAGTTTTTCGCGGATTTATGCGCTAATTTGGTCGTTTAAGCGCGCCAAAGCCTCATTTTTACCAAGTAATGCGAGGACGTCGAAAATTCCTGGCGATCGGCTGTTACCGACCAGTGAGGCTCGGAAAGCGGGGGCTAATTTGCCCATTTTTAGGTCATTTTCGTCCATATAAGCCTTAATCAGGCTTTCCAAAGCGTCAGTCGACCAATCAGTGAGGCCGTTTAGCCGTTCACTCAATGCTTGCAGATGCGGTCTGGTGTCGTCATTTAAGTGCTTTTGCAGCTTCTCATCGACCGAAATAGGCCTTTTTGCGGCTAAAAAGGCAGCGTCTGCGGCGATATCGGGCAGACGGGTGGCGCGTTCCTTCAAAATCGGCATGGCAGCGGCTAATTGCGCCTCAAAATCGGCAAGCAACGGAGCGAGTGCGATGGTTTCACCAATCAACGCGGCATTATCGGCCATATTTAGATGCTGTGCGTTCACATTATCCAGTTTTTCCGTATCAAACCGCGCCGGAGATTTGCCGATAGCGTCGAGCGTGAACCAGTCAATCAGTTGCGTCGTGCTGAATACCTCATCGTCGCCGTGGCTCCAGCCAAGGCGCGCCAGATAATTTCGCATCGCTTCGGGCAGATATCCCATATCGCGATAGGCCTCGACCCCTAATGCGCCATGCCGTTTCGACAGCTTCGCGCCATTTGCACCATGTATTAGGGGAATATGTGCGAAATTGGGAAGCTGCCATTCCAAAGCGTCATAAATTTGCGCTTGGCGCGCCGCATTGGTCATGTGGTCATCGCCTCGAATAATATGGGTCACGCCCATATCATGATCATCAACCACGACCGACAGCATATAGGTTGGTGTGCCGTCCGAGCGCAGTAAGACCAAATCGTCAAATTGCTCATTCGCGGTGGTGATTTGTCCCTGCACCGCATCATCAATCACGGTTTCGCCGCTTTGCGGTGCTTTGAAGCGCACCGCATAAGGTGCATCGACCGGCTCGCGACCCTCTCGGCAGGTGCCGTCATAGCGCGGTGAGCGGCCTTCGGCGCGCGCTTTTTCACGCATCGCGTCAACTTCCGCCGCTGTGCAGTAACATTTATAAGCTTTGCCTTCAGCCAATAATTGCTCGGCAATCGCGACATGGCGCGCCGCATTGGCATGTTGATAAACCGGTGTGTCATCGGCTTCAAGACCGAGCCAGTCCATGCCTTGCAAAATGGCATCTATCGCTTCTTGGGTTGAACGCGCGCGATCAGTATCTTCAATCCGCAGCAAAAAAGTGCCGCCATGATGACGCGCAAAAGCCCAGTTGAACAAAGCGGTTCGCGCGCCGCCAATGTGCAAAAAGCCGGTCGGCGAGGGGGCGAAACGGGTAACCGGTTTTTGGCCGTTGCTCATCGACTGTCCTCATCATCTTTCGGTATCGCGCAAGGCGTGTGGTTTGCGAAATGCTCCCCCAACAGTCGCTAGCGCTCAATCAGGGTCTGCGTCACTTTGTAAGCTGATACCACAATTTTCGGTCGCGCTCTAATGCATATCGGTCAATTTTCGCTGGTCATTTGCAGCTTCGTGGCTGCGATTACGGCTTTCTTCGTCTGGCCGCACGAGCCATCGGGTTTCATTGCGCTTATTTGACAGTCGTGCTTTCAAAATCCGACAGCATCGGCAATTCAAAATGAGCGAAGGCCGACTGCAAAAGCAGATTCTAAATGATAATAGATTGTGGCAGCAGAATGTGTCGGGTGATTAGTATTTGCGCATCAAGCCGACAAGGCGACCTTGAACGCGAACCTGATCAGAGCGGAAAATGCGTGTTTCATAAGCCGGATTAGCGGCCTCCAACGCAATCATTTCACCTTTACGGCGCAACCGTTTCAATGTTGCTTCATGGCCTTCAACCAGAGCGACAACAATTTCGCCATTTTCAGCCGTGTCACCGTTTTGAATAATCGCGGTGTCACCGTCGAAAATACCGGCATCAATCATCGAATCGCCATGAATTTCGAGCGCATAATGTTCGCCTGAGCGCATCATCTCAATCGGCACGGAGATTTGATTGACTTCTTCTTGCAGGGCTTCAATCGGCGTGCCCGCAGCGATGCGGCCCATAACCGAAATGGATACGGCGCTGTCATCATTGGCAGCTTGTGGCACAGCGGGCGAATGCCGCGCCGGTGCAGACATGCTGCTTGCCATCGTGTCGGGCAATTTCACCACTTCCAAAGCACGCGCACGATGCGCAAGGCGCTTAATGAAGCCACGCTCTTCAAGCGCCGTGATAAGGCGGTGGATTCCTGATTTGGATTTGAGGTTCAGCGCTTCCTTCATTTCGTCGAAGCTGGGAGACACACCGGTCTCTTTCAAACGCTCATTGATAAACAATAACAGCTCATATTGCTTCTTGGTGAGCATGGTTCCCTCCAGTAGAACGAATCGCTAACTCTCATGTTCTACTTTTATTCGCTTTTTGCCGCAATAGCGTTTTTTATGATTCGATAAGTTTTTTTGTGGCGCTTGCCACATCGTCTTGCCGCATCAGGCTTTCGCCGACCAGAAAGACAGAAATGCCGTCAGCCATTAGCGCGCGCACATCGTCATTTGTTGCGATGCCGCTTTCGCTGACCAACAGCACATTGTCGGGCACATGCGCCATCAGGGCGCGTGTTGTGTCGAGTGTGGTCTCGAAGGTTCGTAAGTTACGATTATTGACACCGAGCAATCGCGGATTGAGGGCGAGGGCGCGCTCAAGTTCTTCAGCGTCATGCACTTCAAACAAACTGTCCATGCCATATGCGTCAGCCGCTGCATAAAGCTCTTGCGCTTGCGCATCGCTGACCGCAGCCATGATGATGAGTATGGCATCAGCGCCCCAGCTTCGCGCTTCGACAATTTGGTAGGGGTCATACATAAAATCTTTTCGCAGCACCGGCAGCGCGCAAGCCGCGCGCGCGGCGACCAAATATTCGGGCGCGCCCTGAAAGCTCGGACTGTCAGTCAGCACAGACAGACAGGCGGCCCCACCTTGTTGATAGGCCTCGGCCAGCACGGGCGGATTGAAGTCTTCACGAATAAGTCCTTTAGAGGGCGACGCCTTTTTTATTTCAGCAATCAAAGCGGCCTGTCCGGCAGCGCGTTTGGCAGCCAGCGCAGCGATGAAGCCGCGCGGCGCATCGCTCGCTTTGGCTTGTGCCTCAAGCTCGGCCAACGGCATTACGGCTTTGGCAGCCGCTATTTCGTCCAGCTTATAGGCGGTAATTTTGGCGAGAATATCGCTCATTCGTCGGCCAGCTTTTGCGTCGTCGCGGCCAGATTGCCGAGTACGGCTTTCGCGCCGCCATCGTCAATTGCCAGAGCCGCCATTTCAACGCCTTCTTTTAGTGTCTCGGCTTTATTGCACACCATCAGGGCGGCCGCCGTGTTCAATAAGACAATGTCACGATACGGGCCGCTTTCGCCATCGAGCAAAGCGGTCAACGCGGCCGCGTTTTCTTCCGGCGTGCCGCCGACTAAATCTTGCGGCTTTGCGCGCGGCAGTCCGGCATCTTCGGGTGTGACCTCAAACACCGTCACCTCGCCTTTGCGCAATTCAGCGACCGTGCTGGAGCCGGTGGTTGTCAGTTCGTCCATGCCGTCAGAGCCGTGCACAATCCAAGCGCGCTCAGAGCCGAGTTTTTTCAAAACATGAGCCAGCGGCTCAACCCATTCCTTGGCAAACACGCCAAGCAATTGCCGATTGGCTCCGGCGGGATTGGATAGCGGGCCAAGCAGATTAAAAATTGTTCGGAAGCCGAGCTCTTGACGCGACGGACCAACATGGCGCATCGCCGAATGATGATTGGGTGCGAACAAAAAGCCGATGCCGACATTATTGATACATTCTTCCAGAGCCGCCGGGGACAAAGCCAATTTAACGCCCAGCGCTTCAAGCACTTCTGACGAGCCGGATTTTGAACTGAGTGCGCGATTACCGTGTTTGGCAACATATGCGCCACACGCCGCTGCCACCAGTGCCACGGCGGTTGAGATATTGTAACTGCCACTGCCATCGCCACCTGTGCCGCATGTGTCGAGCACATGGGTTGGCGCTTTGACCTTCAGCGCATTGGCCCGCATCACGCCGACACCGGCGGCGATTTCATCAACGGTTTCGCCACGCACCCGCAGGGCAGAGAGGAAAGCACCGATTTGCGAAGCGCTTGCCTCGCCGTTCAAAATAATCTCAAAGGCTTTGGTGGCCTCAGCCCCGGTAAGGGGGCGGCCTTCCGATAAAATACCGAGTATCGGTTTTAGTTTTTCCGGTTGGGCGTCCATTCAGGCCTCCAATGCCAAATGTTGCGGGGCAATATCTGCCGCCACATTCAATCCGGCAGATTTTAGGAAATTGCCGAGCAAATTATGTCCATGCGCAGTGGCAATGCTTTCGGGGTGAAATTGCACGCCATAAATCGGCCGCGTCTTATGCTTCACCGCCATAATAATACCGTCATCGGTTTGCGCCGCAATATCCAAGCAATCGGGCATGCTGCCGGGGGCAATCATCAGTGAATGATAGCGTGTCACGTTGAGGGGGCTTGGCAGACCCTCAAACACGCCGTCATTATTATGAGCAATGGCACTTAATTTCCCGTGCATGATTTTATCTGCTCTTACAATCTCGCTACCAAAAGCCTGCCCAATGCACTGATGCCCGAGGCAGACCCCGAATATCGGCATGTCATCTGGCGCGGCTTGAATCAGGTCGAGACAAATACCGGCTTTGTCCGGGTCGCATGGGCCGGGCGATAAAATAATCGCCTGCGGTTTTGCCGCCAGCACCTCTTCCGATGTGGTTTTGTCATTGCGCACGACATGACAGTCGGCGCCCAAATCGCCGAGAAATTGCACCAGATTAAAGGTGAAGCTGTCATAATTATCGATGAGCGTCAGCATTAGGGGCGGTTCTTTCTATCGGCAGCCAGCCCGAGCGCGATTTCGGCAGCTCGAAACAGGGCGGCGGCTTTATTGACGGTCTCATCATATTCATATTGCGGCGTCGAGTCATAGACCACGCCGCCGCCGGCTTGCACATAGAGTTTGTTGTCTTTGACCACCGCCGTGCGGAGCGCGATGCAGGTGTCCATATCGCCATTAGCCGAAAAATAGCCGACGCAGCCCGAATAAATGCCGCGTCGCTCGGTTTCCAACTCATCGATGATTTCCATCGCGCGGATTTTTGGCGCGCCCGATACGGTGCCGGCTGGAAAACCGGCGACCAGCGCGTCAATCTCATCAAATTCCTCGCGCAATCGACCGGTGACATCCGAGACAATGTGAATGAGATGCGATGTCTTTTGCAATCCAAAGGCGGTGTTGACCTTCACCGAACCGATTTCCGACACCCGCCCGACATCATTGCGACCTAAATCGAGCAGCATTAAATGTTCGGCGCGTTCTTTTTCATCAGCCAGCAAATCGGCGCTAATGGCTTCGTCTTCAGCCAGACTGTTGCCGCGTTTTCGGGTTCCGGCGATCGGTCGAATATTGACCTCACGGTCTTTGACGCCGACCAGCACTTCGGGGCTGGAGCCGACAACGGCAAAATCACGCATATTCAAGAAGAACAAATAGGGCGACGGATTGACCCGTCGCAATGAGCGATAGAGGTCAAAAGGCGGCAAATCAAAATCAATATTGAAACGCTGGCTCAGCACCACCTGAAACACATCGCCGGCTTCAATATAATTTTTGCCTTGTTCAACCATATTGAAATATTCCGCTTGGCTCATATTCGATTGCGGCTCGGCAAATTCGTTCGGAACATTAAGGGGCGCATCGGGCAGGGCGGCGCGAAGTTTTTCTTCAGCCGCCTCAAGTCGCATCAAAGCTGCATCATAGGCATCTTCAGCCGTCGTGTTATCAGGGCGCACGGCGGTTACCAGTTTGATATTGTCGGTGACGCTATCGAAAACCGCAATCAAGGTCGGACGCAAAAACAGGCAATCCGGCACTTGCATGACATCATCATTGTTGTCGGGCAATTCTTCCATATGCCGCACCATGTCATAAGCCATATAGCCGAACACACCGGCTGACATTGGCGCGAGCCCCTCGGGCACATCAAGGCGCGACTCGGCCAAAACCTCGCGCAGCGCGTCGAGCGGCGCGCCCTGCATCGGCGAAAAATCATCAAGCGCGGACAGCGCGTTGCGATTGATTTCCGGTTGTCCGTTTGAGACACGAAACAGCAAATCGGGAGCCAGCCCAATCATCGAATAGCGCCCGCGAATATCACCATCTTCGACGGACTCGAGCAGGAAGCTGAAATCTTCTCCACCCGATAATTTGAGATAGGCCGCAACCGGCGTTTCCAAATCGGCAATCAACTCAGTCCAGACAAGCTGCGGCGCGCCGTCAGCATAGGCCGCGGCAAAGGCAGCGCGGTCTGGAATGGCTGGCGTCATCGCGTCACCAGTTCTCGTGTCGCCATATCCAGATTGCGCTGGTTGATGTTCACACCGAAATTTTGCTGCAGGCTCTGCACAAATTGATTGGTCAAGTCGGCATGGTATTTGCGGCGTTCACCGTCAAAAATAATTTCCCGCGCGGCGCTGTCAGTCAACTCGGCATCAATAATATCGGTCACTTGCATAACGATAATCTCGCCGCCAAAGCCGACGCTTGCCCATGTGAATTTGTCTTTATCAATCGCAAACAAACGACCGACCGCGTCTTCGGAGAAAGTGTCGTTAGACACTTGGCGCGTCATTGGCTCAGAAACCAACGGCTTGCGTTTGAAGCCTTCAGCGGCTGATTTGAAGCTGCCGGTTTCATTGCCGACTTTGACCATGTGTTCGGCCATAGCTTGCAGCAATTTGCTGCGTTCATCGATTTTCCATTCGGCAACCACAGCGGCGCGCACATTATCCAGCGGCGGCACTTGGGTCGGCGTGATGTCATTCAGGCGCAACCAGATAAATGTGCCGTCTTCCATTTCTTGCATCGGAATGTCTTCGCCAATAGCGCTTTCAAACAGCAAACCCGCCAGCGTGTCATAGCGCGCTAAAATCGCCGGCTGCAGGTCGTCAGGTGTTTTGCCATTATTTGCGATATTGTTGATTTTGATGACATCAAGGTCGAAACGCTGCCCGATATTTTCCAAGGTCTCGCCACCGGCCAATTCGTCTTCTACCGTCTCGGTGAAAGCCAGCAAGTCTCCCAGCGCGCGGTCATAAATTATGCGCTGGCGCAATTGATCTTCAACGACTTCTAAGGGCAGGGTCGCGCCGGGCTTGATGTCGCGCACCCGCAGCACCACATAACCGAGCGGCCCTTCAATGACATCGCTGACATCGCCTTGTTCCATTGCAAAAGCGGATTCGGCCAGGTCGGCGGAAATCATATCGTCGCGCGCCACTTCGCCGAGGTCAGAATTTTCCAATGTCTGACCAACTGCGGCAACAATCTCAACAAACGGCACATTATCAGCCAGCAGGGTGCGAACCTGATCGGCTTCGCTATCATCAGCCAGAACGAGCTGGTCAATTTTGCGTTTTTCTTCGACGACATAATCATTCATCGTCAACTCATATTCTTCTTCCAGCGTTGCGCGGTCGATGGTGATAAGCTCGGCAAAGCGCGCCGGTGACACTACCAGCGCATGGCCTGAGCGTGTTTCCGGTTGGGCAAAGCGCAGTTTGGTCTCGTTGAAAAAGGTTTCCAATTCCTCAACCGTCGGCTCGCCGGTTTCATCGGTTTGGTTGAGCGTCAAAATCATGTAATTGGCGACCCGCCGCTCTAGAAAATGTTGATACAGACCCTCAACCAGTTTTTTGGGCACAAGGCCCTGGTCAATACTCGCTTCGGTCAGTTGATTGGTGATGTGGAAGTGGCGTTGGTCTTCGACAAACAGTTTTTCATTAAGGCCGTTTTGTGCCAGCACGGCGCGGAAAGTCGGCTCGTCAAATTCGCCATTAAGACCGGCAAAGCTAGGTTCATTCAATATGGTCTGCGCGATGGCCTCGTCGCTATAACCAAGTCCCAATTCCTCAGCCGCCTGCTGTAAAGCGGCGCTGCCCATCATATTGATGAGGACTTGTTGCAAAATGCCGAGATTTTGAGCGTCGGCAGCCGAAAGCGGCGTACCAAGTTGGCGCGAAAACTCGCGCGTTTGCTGCACATAGCGCACTTGAAATTCCTGGCGCTCAATCTTGTTGTCGCCAACCGAGGCAATCTCGCTGTTTGAAAAACCGGTAAATGTGTCGGCAATTCCCCATAGCCCAAAGGCAATAATAAGGAGGCCGATGAGAAGGATACCGAGCACGCCGCTGGCTTTGCCGCGTAATAGTTTGAGCATTTGTCTTTCTCTCTTTGACACTGAACGGTGTTTCGCTTTTGAAACCACCTGCTTGATTGGGCGGCATCATAGTGCGCCGCGCCGCTTGTCGCAAGCGGGCGAACGGGTTAAACAGGCACAGAATTAGTCGAGGGAGACAATGATGGCAAAGCAAAAACCCGCGCCGAAAATCAAGCCTTTAGTGGCCGGAAATTGGAAAATGAACGGCGTCGGCAAGCAGCTTGGTGAAGTCAAGAAACTGGTAACCGTGCTGAGCCGCCAAAAACCTAAAGCCGACGTGATGATTTGCCCGCCAGTGACGCTATTATCGCGCATGGTGGCGTTGAAACCGAAGGGTGTTGCGCTGGGCGGGCAAGATTGCCACGCCAATGTTGATGGCGCGCATACCGGCGATGTATCGGCGGATATGTTGAAAGAAGCGGGCGCAAAAGCGGTTATTTTGGGTCACTCGGAACGACGAGCTGACCACGGCGAGAGCGATAAAGCCGTGCGCGCCAAAGTTGGAGCAGCGCAGCGCAGCGGTTTGACCGCCATTATGTGTGTTGGTGAAAGCCTAAAACAACGCAAAGCTGGCGAAACGCTTAAAGTCGTGCAGGCGCAATTGCGCGGGTCTTTGCCCGATAAATGCAATGCCAAGAACACGGTCATTGCTTATGAACCGGTTTGGGCCATCGGCAGCGGTTTGACACCGACGGTTGAGCAAGTTGCGCAAGTGCATGGCGCGCTGCGCAAAGCGCTTGTTCGTCGGTTTGGTGATGAGGGCGCAAAGATGCGAATTCTTTATGGCGGTTCGGTGAAACCGAGCAATGCTGATGAGTTGATGGCTGTGCCGCATGTCAATGGTGCGCTGGTCGGCGGAGCCAGTCTGACGGCTAAGGATTTTTATGGGATTTTGAAGGCTTATCTTTAGCCTTATTGGCTGCTGGCCTGATTGATTCCGGATTAAACCGGGCGCGGCGCATTGAATTGGCGTCAAACCATTCGCACCGAACTTGCCCGCTGTAAGAAATACCGGTGACAATCATGACCGGCCCGCTTGATTTATACGCCACCTTCTGGCCGGTTTTCAAGCCAAGCGGATTGGGCGGTTCGGGCGACGGGTCAAAGAAATCTGTGATATCGAACTTCATGCAATCGAAAAAAGCGCCGCGATTGGTTACGCTGAAAGCTTAAAAACCGATACATCGCCAAAACTTGTTGCGAGTGTCGCCAAACGGTAACGCAGATGTTTGCTTTTCGTGAATAAACGCGCTATATCCCGCGAAACTTTGATGGAGAAACCGATGACCACCATTCTTTTGGTCATTCACTTAATGGTCGCGGTCG
>JAKMCZ010000284.1 GCA_022428185.1 Alphaproteobacteria bacterium
CCGGCGAGTCGGTAACAAACCTTATGCCCGCCACCGTATCAATATGTGCCTTATCGAGCGCCGCATCAGCAATGGCGTGCTCAGCAGCTTCCGCCAGCAAGGCCATTGGTGATTTTGCTTTATTGGCATCCTTTTCTTTCTGCACCGTCAAACCGGTGCCGATGAGAATAGGTGTGTTATCGTTTGTCATGAAACTCTCCCGAGAAGAACGCGAGTGTATCGACAGACGCATGACTTTTGAAGTCTATTCTACGCTGACAGCAATATTTTGATAAAACTGATTAAATAATAGGCGACTGTTATTTTTTTAGGCAGATATTGACCTGCCGCGACAGAAATCGCGCGTTTAGGCTGGCAAACCGCTATCAGCTATTTTGGCACGAATATTGCATATATCCAGTGACCAGTCTAGGAGAAGATAATGAAGAAGATTGAAGCGATTATCAAACCGTTCAAACTTGATGAAGTGAAGGACGCGCTTCAAGAAGCCGGTATTCAAGGGATTACCGTCGTTGAAGCGAAGGGTTTCGGCCGCCAAAAAGGCCATACGGAACTCTATCGTGGCGCCGAATATGTCGTCGATTTTCTGCCAAAAGTTAAACTTGAAGTTGTTGTTGCTGATGCCTTGCTCGAAGGGGCAATCGAAGCGATTAAAACTGCCGCTGAAACCGGACGTATCGGTGATGGCAAGATTTTCGTATCAGATATAAGTGAGGCAATTCGAATTCGTACCGGTGAGACCGGCGACGAAGCCCTATAACCCTAATTTTCACTGACCAGATTTGGAGATTTCAGATGTCAGATGCTTCCACCGTTCTTAAAATGATCAAGGACAATGAGGTCCAATATGTTGACCTTCGCTTCACCGACCCGCGCGGTAAAATGCAACACGTCACATTGGACATTGACCTGATCGACGATGATTTCTTTTCAGAAGGCACAATGTTTGACGGTTCGTCCATTGCCGGCTGGAAAGCCATTAACGAGTCCGACATGGTTCTCATGCCGGACACCTCAACCGCCCGCCTCGACCCCTTTTATGCGCAACAGACATTGACCCTGTTCTGCAATATTCTCGAGCCGAACTCAGGCGAAGCCTATAATCGTGACCCGCGTTCAACTGCATTGCGGGCTGAGGAATACCTCAAGTCCACCGGAATTGGTGACACGGTTTATTTCGGACCGGAAGCTGAGTTCTTCGTATTTGACGATGTGCGCTTCTCAACCGACCCTTATAATACGGGTTTTGCGCTGGACAGCACCGAACTGCCGGACAATTCAGGCACTGAATATGAAGCCGGTAATATGGGCCACCGCCCACGCACCAAAGGCGGCTATTTCCCGGTCAATCCGGTCGATAGCGGTCAAGACCTGCGCTCTGAAATGCTTTCCGTCATGAAAGAAATGGGCATGGATGTTGAAAAGCACCACCACGAAGTGGCCGCTGCTCAGCACGAACTTGGCTTGAAATTCGGCACGCTGACCAGCATCGCCGACAATCTGCAACTGTATAAATATGTCGTCCATAATGTCGCCCATGCCTATGGCAAATCAGCGACCTTTATGCCGAAGCCGGTGGCCGGTGATAACGGCACGGGCATGCACTGTCACCAGTCAATTTGGAAAGACGGCAAGCCGCTTTTCGCCGGTGACAAATACGGCGATTTGAGCCAAGAGTGCCTGTATTATATTGGTGGCATCATCAAGCACGCCCGCGCACTTAATGCGCTGACCAATCCGTCAACCAATAGCTATAAGCGTCTTATTCCGGGCTTTGAAGCGCCGGTTCTGCTGGCTTACTCAGCTCGCAACCGCTCCGCTTCTTGCCGTATTCCGTTCGCTACATCGGCGCCGGGCAAGCGTATTGAAATTCGCTTCCCTGACCCAACCGCCAACCCATATCTGGCCTTCTCTGCCATGATGATGGCTGGCCTTGACGGCATCGAAAATAAAATCGATCCGGGCGACCCAATGGATAAAGACCTTTATGAACTGCCGCCGGAAGAATTGAAAAACGTTCCGCAAGTTTGTGGTTCGTTGCGCGAAGCCGCTGAAGCGCTAGACGCTGATCGCGACTTCCTGAAAAAAGGCAATGTGATGGATGATGACCAGATTGATGCTTATCTCGAGCTGAAATGGGAAGAAATCTACAATTACGAACACACGCCGCATCCGGTTGAGTTCGACATGTATTACAGCGTCTAACGCTTAAAGATACCTGACAGGGCGTTCCTCCCCGCCCCAACAGAACGGCCTCGCCACCCTCCCGGCGAGGCCGTTTTTTATTAACCGTTCCAATGCGCGTTATAGGCTTCGGCGGCTTTTTTCTCACTCGACTGATAACCCGTAAAGGCACTGAACACGCCGAGGTCGAGATCGGGCTCGCGCCCCTCGCCCATATTGATGATTTGCGTGCACCACCAGCCTTGCTGCCCCCAGCCATTCAGAGCCGCCAAAGTGCGGAACGGTGAATTGAGACCCAAAATCGGGCGCAGCCATTTCGGGCCAATCTCCAGCGATTGTTCAAAAATCGTCGTTGTGTCTTCTGAGCCGTCAATCAACTTATTGACAATATTTGTATCAACGCAGAGCGGGCGACCCAGCCCAATCATGTCGCAAGCGCCTGCTTCCAACGCCGCGTCCATACCGGCGCGCGAGCGGAAACCGCCCGTGACCATAAGAGGGCCGTCAAACACGGCGCGAATATCTTTGGCGTAATCGAGGAAATAAGCTTCTCGTGCCACCGTGCTTTCGCGCACTTCTTCGGCGCGGTCGGGGTTGAGCGTCAAATTATCAAGGCCGACAAGTTTCGGCTGCTCATAAGTGCCGCCCGAAACTTCGAGCATATCGAGGCCTTCATCATTCAGCCATTTGGCGACTTGCACCGACTCCTCATGGGTGAAACCACCTTTTTGGAAATCCGCCGAATTGAGTTTCAGCGCGACGGGGAAATTATCACCCACCGCTTTGCGCACCGAACGAATACTTTCCAGCAATAGCCGTGCGCGGTTCTCCAAACTGCCACCCCATTCATCATCGCGCGTGTTAACGTCAGGCGACAAAAACTCAGACAGCAAATAACCATGCGCGCCGTGCAATTGCACACCGGTAAAGCCGGTTTCCTGCGCTATTTTCGCGGTATGCCCGAAGCGATGAATGATATCGAGAATTTCGTCATGCGCGAGCGCGCGCGGTTTGCCGAAAGCAGCGCCCGGCATTTTTAACTGAACATCAGACGGGCCGACAGGTGTCGGCGCAACCGCCGCCGGTGTTTGGCGACCGGCATGGGAAATTTGCATCCATAAATGCGTGTCGTTTTTGGTGCCCGCCTCGGCATAGGCGCGCAGGCGCGAGATTTGCTCGTTTGACTGCTTGCCCTCAATCACCACATTGCCCGGTCGCTCCAAATAGCGATGGTCAATCTGCACATTGCCGGTCAACAAAATGCCCGCCCCGCCTTCGGCCCAACGCGAATACAGCGTCACATGTTTTTCGGTAGCGCGATTTTCCGGGTCGGCCAAGCCTTCGGTCATGGCGGCTTTACAGATACGATTTTTAATTTCCGCCCCACAGGGCAATTTAAGCGAAGACGCGATATTTACAGAGGTCAATTTAGGCTCCTAAAGCTATTTGAGGTAAACTAGCAGGCGAATCATTTCTTGCAAGCTTTGGAGCGCCGAATGGCAAAAAAGAAATCCGCCGATCTGTTTGATGACGCGCCCGAAGCGGCACAGCAGCCGGCCAATAAAACAGCCAAAAAAGCTGCGCCAAAAAAAGCCAAGACCCAAGCGAAGCCTGACGCAACCAAGCCTGAGGGGAAAGGCTATTCCGCAGCCGATATTGAGGTGCTTGAGGGGCTTGAGCCGGTGCGTCGTCGCCCGGGCATGTATATTGGCGGCACTGATGGCCGCGCCATGCATCATTTATTTGCCGAAGTTATCGATAATTCGATGGACGAGGCGGTGGCCGGCCATGCCGGATTTATCGAGGTTGGTATGCAAGCCGGCAATCGCCTTTCCGTGCGTGATAATGGGCGCGGTATTCCGGTCGACCCGCACCCCAAATTCGAAGATAAGTCGGCTCTGGAAGTGATTATGACGACGCTGCATGCAGGCGGCAAATTCGGTGGCGATGCTTATGATACATCGGGCGGTCTGCACGGTGTCGGCGTGTCGGTGGTTAATGCACTATCGTCTGAATTGATTGTCGAAGTGGCGCGTGACCAAAAACTGCACCGACAGGAATTTTCGCGCGGCTTGGCGCAAGGCAAAGTCGAAAAAGTCGGCGATGCCAATAACAAGCGCGGCACGACCATCAGCTTTGTTCCTGATGAGGAAATTTTCGGCAAAACGCAATTCGATGCAGCCCGGGTTTACAGCATGGCGAAAGCCAAAGCCTATCTATTTGGCGGCGTGGAAATTCGTTGGCAATGCGACCCTGCCCTCATCAAAGACGAAGACAAATGCCCGGCCCAAGACGTGCTGAAATTCCCCAATGGTCTGCAAGACTATTTGGAAGAGCAAATCGGCGGTCGCGCCGTGGTGACGCCGCAACCATTTGCCGGAAAAGTGCAAAAAGAAGGCGGACATGGCAGCGTTGAATGGGCCGTCACTTGGGTCGCAGCGGGCATTGGTAACGCCGACGGCATGAATGCCAGCTATTGCAACACCGTGCCGACCCCCGAAGGCGGCACCCACGAACAAGGCATGCGCTCGGCGCTGACCAAAGGGCTGAAAGCCTATGGCGACCGCATCAACAACAAAAAAGCCAACATCATCACCAGCGAAGATG
>JAKMCZ010000015.1 GCA_022428185.1 Alphaproteobacteria bacterium
TGCTGCAAGAGTCAGTTGATGCATTGTTCGATAATGGTCGTCGTGGCCGAGTGATTACCGGCGGCAATAAACGTCCGCTGAAATCCTTGTCTGACATGCTGAAAGGCAAGCAAGGCCGTTTCCGTCAAAATCTACTCGGTAAGCGTGTCGACTATTCCGGTCGTTCGGTTATCGTGGTCGGCCCTGAACTAAAACTGCACCAATGCGGTTTGCCGAAGAAAATGGCGTTGGAATTGTTCAAGCCGTTTATTTATTCGCGGCTTGAGGCGAAAGGTCTGTCGTCAACGGTTAAGCAATCGAAGAAAATGGTTGAGAAGGAGCGTCCCGAAGTTTGGGACATTCTCGATGAAGTTATTCGCGAGCACCCGGTGATGCTGAACCGCGCGCCAACCCTGCACCGTTTGGGTATTCAGGCGTTTGAACCGGTGCTGATTGAGGGCAAAGCCATTCAACTGCACCCTCTGGTTTGCGCGGCGTTTAACGCCGACTTTGATGGTGACCAAATGGCGGTGCATGTGCCGCTCTCATTGGAAGCGCAATTGGAAGCGCGCGTCTTGATGATGTCGACCAATAATATTCTGCACCCTGCCAATGGCGCACCGATTATTGTGCCATCGCAAGATATCGTGCTGGGCCTCTATTACATGACGCTGCAACGCGACGGCTTGCCGGGTGAGGGCATGGTGATTGCCGATTTGGCTGAACTTGAACTGGCTCTCGATAATGGTGCCGTGACCTTGCACACCAAGATTAAGGCGCAGATTGAGGAAATGGATAGCGATGGCAATCTGGTATCGCGTGTCGCTGAGACAACCGCCGGTCGTTATATGCTCGGCCAAGAATTGCCGAAACACGGCAAGCTGCCGTATGACACCATCAATAAGCTAATGACCAAGAAAGAAATTTCGCGGGTCATTGATGCGGTCTATCGCCATTGCGGTCAAAAAGAGACAGTCATTTTCTGCGACCACATTATGAAGGTCGGTTTCCGCGAAGCGTGTAAAGCCGGTATCTCCTTCGGTAAAGACGATATGGTTATTCCAGAAGACAAGCTGGACTTGATTGGTGAGACCAGCGATTTGGTGAAGGAATATGAGCAGCAATATATTGATGGCCTGATTACGCAAGGCGAGAAATATAACAAGGTTGTTGATGCTTGGGCGCGCTGCACAGACCGTGTGGCCGATGCCATGATGGGCAAAATCTCTACTGTCGATTCTGCTGATGCTGATGATGACAGCTTCATTAACTCGATTTACATGATGTCTCATTCGGGTGCGCGTGGTTCGCCTGCGCAGATGAAACAGCTTGCCGGTATGCGTGGCTTGATGGCGAAACCGTCTGGTGAGATTATCGAAACACCGATTATCTCAAACTTTAAAGAGGGTTTGTCGGTTCTTGAATACTTCAACTCAACTCACGGCGCGCGCAAAGGCCTTGCCGATACGGCGCTTAAAACAGCCAATTCAGGCTATTTGACCCGTCGTTTGGTCGATGTGGCGCAAGATTGCATCGTCAATGAAACCGATTGTGGCACCAAAGACGGTATCACCGTCGCTGCGGTGGTTGATGCGGGTGAAGTGATTACCTCGCTTTCCGAGCGCGTGCTTGGTCGTGTGCCGATTGACAATGTTGTTAATCCGGCAACCGATGAAGTGGTTGTCAAAAAAGGCACACTGATTTCGGAAGAGCATTTGCAAGCGATTGAAGATGCAAATCTGGTGAGCATTAAAGTGCGTTCGCCGCTGACCTGTGAAATCAAATCGGGCGTTTGCGCGACTTGTTATGGTCGTGATTTGGCGCGCGGCACACCGGTCAATATCGGTGAGGCGGTTGGTGTGATTGCGGCGCAGTCGATTGGGGAGCCGGGTACACAGTTGACCATGCGGACTTTCCACATTGGCGGCACGGCACAAGTTGTTGACCAGTCATACATTGAATCAAATGCCGACGGTAAGGTGCAGCTTGAAAATGCCAGCATTGTTAAAGACAGTTCCGACCGTCCGGTGGTGATGAACCGTAATTTGCTGATTAAAATCGTTGATAATAATGGCTTAGAACGGGCCAGCCATAAGCTTGCTTACGGCGCGCGTCTGCGTGTCGAAGAAGGCCAAGAAGTGTCGCGCGGCGACCGTTTGGCTGAGTGGGAACCTTATGCAATCCCGATTTTGACCGAGTTGGAAGGCGTTGTTGAGTTCGAAGATTTGGTTGAAGGTGTAACGGTAACCGAGACCACTGACGAAGCGACCGGCATCAGCCAGCGCGTCGTCATTGACAACTCTTCGAGCACACGAAGCAGCGATTTGAAACCGGCTATTGTCGTCAAAGATGACAAAGGCGCGATTAAAACCCTGTCTAATGGCAATGAAGCGCGCTTCATTTTGGCGGCTGATGCGATTTTATCGGTCGAGCCGGGCGCAAAAGTGCATGCCGGTGACACGCTGGCACGTATCCCGACAGAGGGTGCGTCAACCAGCGACATCACCGGTGGTCTGCCGCGCGTGGCGGAGCTTTTCGAAGCGCGTCGTCCGAAAGACCATGCGATTATTGCTGAAATCACCGGCAAGGTTGAATTTGGCCGCGACTATAAAAACAAGCGTCGCATTGTCATTCAGCCGGAATCTGCCGATCAAGAGCCGGTCGAGTATTTGGTGCCGAAAGCCAAGCATTTGTCGGTTCAAGAGGGTGATATTATCGAGAAGGGTGAATATCTTATCGATGGCCACCCTGCGCCGCATGATATTCTGGCGATTTCCGGTGTTGAAGAACTGGCCGCTTATCTGATAAATGAGATTCAAGATGTCTACCGTCTGCAAGGCGTGACGATTAACGATAAGCACATTGAAGTTATCGTCCGTCAAATGCTGCAAAAGGTTGAAGTTCAATCGACCGGCGAGAGCATTTATTTGAAAGAAGAGCATATCGATAAGGTCGAGTTTGAGGCTGAGGTCGAGCGTTTGCAGGCAGAGGGCAAAGAAGTGCCGGTTGCGGCACCGATTTTGTTGGGTATCACCAAAGCATCACTGCAAACCCGTTCGTTCATCTCGGCGGCGTCTTTCCAAGAGACAACGCGGGTACTCACCGAGGCGGCGATTAATGGCAAATATGACGAGCTTATCGGCTTGAAAGAAAATGTCATTGTCGGGCGACTGATTCCAGCCGGCACGGGTGGCTTGATGCAACGTCTTAAAGGCGAAGCGGCTGAGCGCGATGCCGAATTGGAAGCGCTTAATCCGACCCCTGAATTGCCCACTGAAGAGGGCGATGAAGAGCCGGTTCAAGCCGACAGATAAATCGCTAATCCATTGAAAAACATGGATTTATTAGATTAAGTGCCGACCTTGAGACTTCAGGGTCGGCATTTTTCTTTAGGGCTTGAAAAAACCCTGTAAATCAGGGGTTGACCGAGGCAACTGATTCGCCTATGACACCCTTACTTTGGTGACAGGACTGTAGGTTTTCTGCTGTTTCGAGCGCTTTCTCGTGATGATGAACCTAAACGCTGTTGAGGATCTGAAGTAAAATTTTGGACGCATGATCCCGCTTCGGCTGGATCCTCTGCTTAACGCGCCACGAACCTCCGAGATAAATTGGAGTTTGTGGTGAATGGGTTTGAAGAGCATGCCGCTCATCACAATTGGCATTGTCTCGACCGAACCTATTCGTGTTTGAAGATTGGGAGTAGGCGGTATGCCGACCATTAACCAGCTTATCCGCAAGCCGCGGAAGAAAGTGTTGAAACGTAATAAGGTGCCGGCAATGGAACAATGCCCGCAGCGCCGTGGCGTTTGTACACGCGTTTACACAACCACACCGAAAAAGCCGAACTCGGCGCTTCGTAAAGTGGCTCGTGTGCGCTTGACCAACGGCTTCGAAGTCACCAGCTATATCCCCGGTGAGGGACACAATTTGCAAGAGCACTCGGTTGTCATGATACGCGGTGGACGCGTGAAAGACTTGCCCGGTGTTCGCTATCACATTATTCGCGGCGTTCTGGATACTCAGGGCGTTAAAGATCGTAAGCAGCGTCGTTCGAAATACGGCGCTAAGCGTCCGAAGTAGGGAGCTGTTTCATGTCACGTCGTCACCGCGCAGAAAAACGCCAGATTATCCCCGACGCCAAATATGGCGATGAGGTGCTGAGCAAGTTTATGAACTCGCTCATGCTGCATGGCAAAAAATCAACCGCTGAAAATATTCTTTATGGCGCTCTGGACAATGTTGAGGGCAAGCTGTCGCGCGAGCCCGTCGCTGTTTTCCATGAAGCGCTTGAAAATATCATGCCTGCCGTTGAGGTGCGTTCGCGTCGCGTCGGTGGTGCAACCTATCAGGTTCCGGTTGAAGTGCGTCCCGAGCGCAAGCAGGCATTGGCTATTCGCTGGTTGATTTCGGCAGCGCGCGAGCGTGGTGAAAACACAATGGTTGACCGCCTCGCCGGTGAGTTAATGGACGCCCTCAATAATCGTGGTTCTGCTGTGAAGAAGCGTGAAGACACGCATCGCATGGCTGAAGCCAACCGCGCTTTCTCCCATTACCGTTGGTAGTTTATCTCAAGGACCTCTCTCATGGCACGCTCCACAGACCTTAAAGATTATCGCAATATCGGCATTATGGCGCATATCGACGCCGGTAAAACGACGACGACCGAGCGCATTTTGTATTATACGGGCGTGAGCTATAAAATCGGCGAGGTGCATGATGGCGCCGCCACAATGGACTGGATGGAACAAGAGCAAGAGCGCGGTATCACCATTACCTCTGCTGCAACCACCTGCTTCTGGCGCGAAAAGCGCATCAATATTATTGATACACCAGGTCACGTGGATTTCACCATTGAAGTTGAACGGTCATTGCGGGTTCTTGACGGCGCAGTGGCCGTTTTTGATTCCGTTGCCGGCGTGGAGCCGCAATCGGAAACCGTGTGGCGTCAGGCTGACAAATATTCTGTGCCGCGCATGTGTTTCGTTAACAAGATGGACCGCATCGGTGCTGACTTCTTCCGTTGTGTGAAAATGATTAAAGACCGCCTCGGCTCTACGCCGTTGGTGCTGCAATTGCCGGTCGGCGCAGAGGCCAATTATGAAGGCCTTATCGATTTGGTGAAAATGAAAGAGATTCTGTGGAAAGCGGAAGACCTCGGCGCGGAATATGAATATGTCGATATCCGCGACACACTGAAAGACCAAGCCGATGAATATCGTGCGGCGATGGTTGAGGCGGTTGTTGAGCTTGATGACGATGTCATGGAAGCTTATCTCGAGGGTAATGAGCCCGATGAAGAAACCCTTATTCGCCTTATCCGCAAAGGCACGATTGAACAAAATTTTGTGCCAGTGCTGAACGGCACGGCGTTTAAAAATAAAGGCGTTCAGCCGCTGCTTGATGCTGTCGTTGATTTCATGCCGTCGCCGCTCGAGGTTGACGCCATTCAGGGCATCGATGCCAAAACCGATGAAGAAGTCGTTCGTGAAAGTTCTGACGATGTGCCGCTGTCAATGCTGGCGTTCAAAATTGCCAATGACCCGTTTGTCGGCTCTCTGACTTTTGCGCGCATTTATTCCGGCAAGCTGGAAAGCGGCGCAACGCTGGTCAATACGGTGAAAGACAAGCGCGAGCGCATCGGTCGTATGCTGCAAATGCATGCTAATTCGCGTGAAGAGATTAAAGAGGCTTATGCCGGTGACATTGTGGCGCTGGTCGGTCTGAAAGATACGACAACCGGTGACACGCTATGCGACCAAGACGCGCCGGTTATTCTTGAGCGTATGGAGTTTCCCGATCCGGTTATTGAAGTTGCCGTTGAGCCGAAAACCAAAGGCGACCAAGAGAAAATGGGCTTGGCGCTCAGCCGCTTGGCACAGGAAGACCCGTCTTTCCGTGTGAAGTCAGACGAAGAGAGCGGCCAAACGGTTATTGCCGGAATGGGCGAGTTGCATCTCGACATTATCGTTGATCGCATGAAGCGCGAATTTAAAGTTGAAGCCAATGTCGGTGCGCCGCAAGTGGCCTATCGCGAAACCTTTACCAAGACCACTGATGTTGATTACACCCACAAGAAGCAGTCGGGTGGTTCGGGTCAGTTTGCGCGCGTGAAGATGACCATCACGCCGATGGAGCCGGGTGGCGGTTACGAGTTTGAAAACAAAATCGTCGGTGGTGCTATCCCGCGCGAATATATTCCGGGTGTTGAAAAAGGCATTGAGAGTGTCCGCGAAAACGGCGTGTTGGCCGGTTTCCCGATGATTGATTTCCAAGTCACTTTGCATGATGGCGCCTATCACGATGTTGACTCCAGCGTTATGGCTTTCGAAATTGCGGCGCGCGCGGCATTCCGCGAGGCCTCACAAGATGCCGGTGCGAAACTGTTGGAGCCGATTATGCAGGTTGAGGTGGTAACACCTGATGAGCATATGGGTGATGTCATTGGCGATTTGAACAGTCGTCGCGGTCAAGTGCGTGGCACGGAAGCACGGGGCAATGCCTCAGTGATTACCGCTATGGTGCCGCTGGCTAATATGTTCGGTTATGTAAACACATTGCGCTCCATGACCCAGGGTCGCGCGCAATATTCAATGATGTTCGATCACTATGAGCAGGTTCCGCAAGCGGTGTCTGACGAAGTGATCTCGAAAATGGCTTAATCGCCCGTAGGGGCAATATCGACGGAGAGGAATGAGAGATGTCGAAAGAGAAGTTTGAGCGGAATAAGCCGCATTGCAACATTGGCACGATTGGTCATGTTGACCACGGCAAGACGACGTTGACGGCGGCGATAACGAAGGTTTTGGCTGAAGCTGGCGGAGCTGAGTTTTCTGATTACTCTGACATTGATAAAGCGCCTGAAGAGAAAGAGCGCGGGATTACGATTTCAACGGCGCATGTTGAATATGAGACCGATGGTCGTCACTACGCGCATGTTGATTGCCCCGGTCACGCTGACTATGTGAAGAACATGATCACGGGAGCGGCGCAAATGGATGGCGGTATTCTTGTTGTTAATGCAGCCGATGGTCCGATGCCACAAACACGCGAGCATATTTTGTTGGCGCGTCAGGTTGGTGTTCCGGCACTGGTTGTTTATCTGAACAAGGTTGACCAGGTTGATGATGATGAGCTGTTGGAGCTTGTTGAGATGGAAGTGCGTGAGCTTTTGTCATCTTATGAGTTCCCGGGTGATGATATTCCGATTGTTAAAGGTTCGGCTCTGGCTGCGCTTGAAGGTCGTGATGACCCGATTGGCAAGGAATCGATTTTGGCTTTGATGGCTGAGGTTGATAAATATATCCCGCAGCCTGAGCGTCCGAAGGACCAGCCTTTCTTGATGCCGATTGAAGATGTTTTCTCAATCTCGGGTCGTGGCACGGTTGTGACCGGTCGGGTTGAGCGCGGTGTCATCAATGTTGGCGATGATATTGAGATTGTCGGCATTAAGGATACGCAAGTCACGACATGCACGGGTGTTGAGATGTTCCGTAAGCTGCTTGATAGCGGTGAGGCGGGTGACAATGTTGGTGTTCTGCTTCGTGGTACGAAGCGTGAGGAAGTTGAGCGCGGTCAAGTTTTGTGCGCGCCGGGTTCTATCACACCGCATACCAAGTTTAAGGCTGAGGCCTATATTTTGACGAAGGAAGAGGGTGGCCGTCATACGCCGTTCTTTACCAATTATCGTCCGCAGTTTTATTTCCGGACCACTGATGTGACGGGTGTATGCAGCCTGCCTTCGGGCACGGAGATGGTGATGCCGGGTGATAATGTTGAGATGGAAGTCGAACTGATTGTGCCGGTCGCTATGGAAGAGAAGCTGCGCTTCGCTATCCGTGAAGGTGGCCGAACCGTCGGTGCAGGCGTCGTCGCTGCTATTATTGAATA
>JAKMCZ010000016.1 GCA_022428185.1 Alphaproteobacteria bacterium
ACATGTTCGGGGGTCGCTGCGGATTCGGGCAATGCCCATGAAGCTTTCTTTTTAATCAGCATATCGATCAGTCTCCCAGATCTGTTACCTATATCTTTTACTTACCCAGTAAAGCCCCCCAATGTGGCGGTTATGAGGCAGATTTTATGACAGTTTTATATCCTTTAAAGTTTCGTATCCTATATAAGCGTCTCAATCGCATCACGGATGCGCGTCATCGCCGTTTCCAGCATCGCATCCGCCGCCGCATAGGACACCCGGAAATGCGGCTCGAGACCAAAGGCAACGCCTGGCACAATCGCGACCTCGCCAGCTTGCAAAATATACTGGGCAAAATCCTTATCCGTTTCGATGATCGTGCCATCGGGCGTGCGTTTGCCGATCAGCCCTGCGATCGAGGGATAGACATAAAAGGCACCGTCAGGCATCGGGCATTCGACCCCGTCAATCGCATCTAGCGCGGCCACAACCATTTTACGCCGCCGGTCAAAGGCCGCCAGATTTGACCACATGAAATCCATCGGCCCATCGAGTGCCGCCAGCGCTGCATATTGGGCAATCGAATTGGGATTTGAGGTTGATTGCGACTGGATTTTGGCCATCGCCTTAATCAACGGCACCGGCCCCGTGCAATAGCCGATCCGCCATCCCGTCATGCAGAATGATTTCGACACGCCATTCGCGGTCAGAATGCGATCCTGCAAATCGGGGGCAACTGCCGCCAGTGTGGCGAATGTGAAACCGTCATAACAAAGATGCTCATAAATATCATCGCTGATGACATGCACTGCCGGATGCTGGCGCAGAATATCGGCAAAGGCGGCCAGCTCGGCCGCATTATAGCCAACGCCTGTCGGGTTTGACGGGCTATTCAAAATCAGCCATTTGGTGCGCGGGGTTATCGCCGCATCAAGCTGGGCTGGGGTTAATTTCATACCTGCGGCAAGCGGGCATGGCAGACATACCGGTACGCCTTCGGCCAGATCGACAATACCCTTGAACGACACCCAATAGGGCGTCGGGATCAGCACCTCATCTCCCGGATTGAGCGTCGCCAGCAAGGCATTGAACAATATCTGCTTGCCGCCCGTGCCAACGCTGATAGCATCGATAGAGGCCTCAATCCCATTCTCGCTGGCAAATTTACGGATAATCGCCTCTTTCAGCTCGGGGATACCATCGACTTGCGTATATTTGGTCTTGCCATCGGCCATCGCCTTTTGCGCCGCCACCTTGATATGCTCGGGCGTGTCAAAATCAGGCTCGCCCGCGCTGAGGGCAATGACATCGCGCCCCGCACGCTTCATATCCAGCGCCATTCCGGAAATTTCCACCGTCGGCGACGGTGCCAGACGAGCGAGGCGATCAGAAATAAGCGGCATGACGCGCTCCTTTAGGCAGACTGCATTGACTGAATGATAACTATGATATCACGTTATGCACCGGAAGGATTACGGGCAAGCGATTTCTGAAACGTGCTACCTGGATGGCGATTACGGGAAAGCAATTGCAATACGGGTTTTCGGTAACATGGATGAAGCCCCCTAAATTTCATCTGCCCCCTTTCGCTTGATCGTGACTGCGCCTATCTTCATAGGATGGATGAGATCGCCCAAAATACAGATGCCCATAGCTCAGATGGACAAAACGGCACCAGCGGCAAAGCGGGCGATAAGTCTGCTGGCGATAAACTTGCTGGCGATAAGTCCGCCACCCATAAGGCCACCAATAAACCTGCTGGTGACAATATAGCGATCACGCGCCCCCGGGCACCGGCTGATTTCGATCTGCAATCCGCGTTCTTGCCTGCTGGCGACCAGCCCACCGCGATTGCCGAATTGATCGACGGGGTCAAACAGGGCGAGCGCGATCAGGTGTTGCTGGGCGTGACCGGATCGGGCAAGACCTTTACCGCCGCGCATGTAATCCGCGAGATGAAACGGCCAACCTTGATTCTGGCACCGAACAAAACGCTGGCCGCCCAGCTTTATGGCGAAATGCGGTCTTTGTTCCCGAATAATGCGGTCGAATATTTCGTATCCTATTACGATTATTACCAGCCCGAAGCCTATGTGCCGCGCAGTGACACCTATATCGAAAAGGAATCATCGATCAATGAACAGATTGACCGGATGCGGCATTCGGCAACGCGGTCTTTGCTGGAACGTGACGATGTGATTATCGTGGCGTCGGTATCATGCATCTATGGTATCGGAGCGGTCGAAACCTATTCGACGATGACGCAGAAAATCACCAGCGGCGAGGATTTCCCGCGCCAGGATATGTTGCGCAAATTTACCGAACTGCAATATAAGCGCAATGAC
>JAKMCZ010000029.1 GCA_022428185.1 Alphaproteobacteria bacterium
ATATATTTCGCTGCCTCGGCTCAGCCCATAAGTTGCATCGGGTGCGTCGCCCATATCGGCAACCAGCGGTCGCAAACCGACATAGGCAAAGACAATATCTTTGCGGGTCAATTTGGCAGCCGGCAAAGCGCGATTGGTCTTGTCCAGCAAAGCATCAATATCATTTGCGGTTACGCGCGCTTTATCGGGGTCATCGTCAAATTTGGTGTCGGTGGTTGCCAATAGGCTCATGCCCATATACGGGGTGATGAATAAATGCTCATCGTCGATAGGTGTCGCCAATGCCGCGCCGCGTGTCAGATTGCGGGTGACGATGTGAATACCCTTGCTGCGCAAAAGTTTTTTGCGCGGCTGCGTCTCATCGGCGGTTTGCATTATATGGTCAGCCCACGGGCCGGTGGCATTAATTGTCACGGCGGCTTGCAGGTCAATGCTTTTGCGCGACAGCATATCCTTCACCTTAACGCCGATAAGGCGGCCATCTTCAATAATAGGGTCGCGTGCTTCGGCATAATTTACCGCCACCGCACCGGCGGCAACCGCGCTTCGTATCAGCGCCAAGCACAGTCTTTCGGGCGATAGCATTTGCCCGTCATGATACAGCAAACCGGCCGTTAATCGAGCGGTTGGGGCATCGCCTTTGCCGGGCATTTGGGTCGGTAAATCGGGAATCAGACCCAATGTTTGGGCGACTGTCATCGACCGATAGCCGGGCATTTTTTGCATCGCATCAGTGCCGCGATTGCGGTCAAAGGCCAGCCAGTCATATAGGCTGAGCCCCAGTCCCAAAGTCAGGCGCGACGGCTTTTGATGGCTATAGCTCGGCATGACAAAAGCCAGTGGATGCACCAAATGTTTGGCGATGCGGCTCCAATGGCGACGCTCGCGCAACCCCTCGCGCACTTGCCTAATCTCGCCATTAGCCAGATAGCGCAAGCCGCCATGCATCAGCTTGGTTGAACCGGCTGAGGTCGCCGCGCCGAAATCGCCCTTATCAATAAGCGCAACACGCAAACCCCGTAAACTGGCATCAAAGGCAATCGCCGCGCCGGTCGCGCCGCCGCCAATAACCGCCAGATCAAATGGGCGGCTTGAAGCGGGGTCAGAATTGAGCGTGTCAAAATTGCGTTGCATGGGTGTCAAAGCGGGGCTTTACCAAAGGTCATTATCTCAGGCAGTATAATGCAATCAAACGTTAAAGGGGATGAAAATGGCTTTTGCTGACGCGAACGGGTTGCGCCTATGTTACGAGGTTTTTGAGGCTGAAGAAAAACGCTCCGACATGCCGCTTATCCTCATTCGTGGGCTTGGTACGCAAATGATTCAATGGCCGAAGCCGTTTATCGACTATTTCACCCAAGCCGGTCTCGATGTAATTATTTTCGACAATCGCGATGTCGGCGAGAGCGGCAAACTCGATGCCGCCGGTGTGCCGGATATAATGGCTTTGCTGGCCGGGCTTGATGCCATGACAGATGGTAGCGCGCCGTTTCCGGTGCCTTATGAACTGAGCGATATGGCACAAGATGTTATCGGCCTGATGGACGCGCTGGGCATCGCGCGGGCGCATATTTGGGGCATGTCACTGGGCGGCATGGTAGCACAGCATTTGGCATTTTCGCATGCTGACCGGCTTGGCAAGGTGATGTGCGTTATGTCGACATCGGGCGATGCGGCACTGCCGCGCCCGTCTGCCGGCGAACTGGCACCGCCTGATGAAGACGACGAGGCGGCATTAATCGACTATATGACCGAGAATTTGGGCCAACATGCCAGCACCGCTTTTGTCACCCCGCTGGCGGCGCGGCGCGCATTGGCAGAAAAAATCGTCAAACGTTGTTATCACCCGCAAGGCATTGTCCGGCAAATGGCGGCGGCGCTGGCTGACGGGTCGCGCACGGCGCGGCTGAAAAACATAGACGTGCCATTTATGGTTATTCACGGTGACGTTGATACGCTGGTCGATATTAGCTGTGGCAAGCACATTGCTGATACCGTTCCCAATGCGATATGGCGACCGGTGGCGGGCATGGGGCACGATATCGGCCCCGGTTTGGAAGACGAAATCGGCCCCGATGTGTTGGCCTTTCTGGGTCTTTAGCTGCGCTTGACAAAATCGCGCTTGCTGGCTCTATTGACGCAAATATCTCGGGAGAACTTACCATGTCAGTATGCATTATCGGCTGGGGCCACACGAAATTCGGCAAGCTGGAAGATAGCGGTTTGGAAGACCTGCTGGTCGCCGCCGCCAATGAAGCGATGAGCGATGCCGGTGTCACGGCAGACGAGATTGACGCGATTTATGTCGCCACTTTTAACGCCGGTATGTCGGAGCAGGATTTTATCTCTTCGCTGGCTTTGCAGGTTGATGAAGCGTTTCGTTTCACCCCGTCAACGCGGGTTGAAAA
>JAKMCZ010000035.1 GCA_022428185.1 Alphaproteobacteria bacterium
ATTTCAACAATCTTGGCACCCTTTTCGCGCGCATCGTCAAGATAACCTTGCAGGCGGTCATAGTGACGCTGATTGACCACCGATGTGTAATCGGCATTGTCTTTCAGGGTCGGGAACATGGTCTCAACCGAAGCGGCAGCCTCGGCAACAAACTCATCAACCTTGCCTTCCGGCACCATGACGTAATCGGGTGCGAGGCAAATTTGACCGGCATTGAGTGTTTTACCGGTCATCACACGAGCAGCGGTTTTCTTGAAATCGGCACTATCGGAAACGATAACAGGCGATTTACCGCCCAATTCGAGCGTTACCGGTGTCAGATTTTCAGCCGCCGCACGCATAATATGCGAGGCAATGGCTGTCGCGCCGGTAAACAACAAATGGTCGAACGGCTGCTTGGCAAAAGCAGCGCCGGTTTCAGGCCCACCCAATACAACGGCAACATCGCTCTCGTCGAAATATTTATCGCACAGCTCTTTGGTCAGCAAAGCACTGTTCACGGTAAACTCGGACGGCTTGATGACCGTGCGATTACCGGCGGCAAAAATCGAGCCCATAGGGCCAAAGCAAAGATTGAACGGAAAATTCCACGGCACAACATTGCCGACACAGCCAAGCGGCTGATACTCAACCCGCGTGCTGGCACCCAGCAATCCGAGCGGGAACATGGAATGGCGTTTTGACGCTTTCATCCATTTGCGGGTATTTTTCTTGGCATATTTCAGCGCACCCAGCGTGCCGCCAACATCGGTTGCCAGCGTGCCTTCGGGGCTACGATTACCAAAATCGGCCATCAGCGCTTCAACCATGGCATCGCCATTATCGACAATCAGGGCAATGGTGCGGTCAATCAAGTCAATGCGACGCTCCGCCGTCATTGGCCCTTCCGCAATGTGCGCGGCTTTTTGCATGTCCACCAGACGACGAATATCGGCTTCTGATGTTTCCGGTAAATCCGGCATTGTTTCTGCAGCACTCATAAGTTTCTCCCTTAAAATAAGACCGAAAGTTAAACAGATAATGTCGCACTTGCCAATAGTCGGTTTGTCATTAAGGTATCGTCCAAAGGGAGTTGTTATGACCGAGATAATTGAGAAAGAAGTCAGCGCGGCAGGTGTTTTAACCATTCGCATGAACCGTGCCGACGTGCTGAACAGCTTGAACAGCGAATTGGTTTTTGCGCTGATTGAAACACTTGGCGACGCAGCTAAGGACGATGCCGTGCGCGCCATTGTGCTGACCGGTAATGGACGTGGCTTTTGCGCTGGTGCCGACCTTGCAGGCGGCAATTGGCCGTCTGAAGACGGCATGTCGCCGGGCGATATTACCGCCAATTCAATGGAAATTGGCTTTAACCCGCTGGTGCGCGCCGTTGTCGACAGTCCGAAGCCGGTTGTCACCGCAATTAACGGTATTGCCGCCGGTGGTGGCGTCGGTCTTGCTTTGTCGGGCGATTTGGTTCTGGCAGCAGAAAGCGCCAAGTTCAAACTGGTTTTCGCGCCGCAACTGGGCATTATCCCCGATGTCGGCGCAAGCTGGTTGGTGCCTAATCTGGTCGGGCGCGCCCGCGCCAATGGCATGGCGCTGTTAGGCGATAATCTGCCCGCCGAAAAAGCCCTTGAATGGGGCATGGTTTGGGAAGTCCACCCTGATGATCAATTGGTCGCCAAAGCGCAGGAATATGCCGAGCGCATGGGACAAGGCTCGATTACAGGCATTAAGGCCACTGTGCGGGCGCATGATAAAGCGATGCTGCAATCCATTCACGACCAGCTTGACTTTGAGAAGGAAGAGCAACGTCATTACACCAATCAACCGGTTTTCTTTGAGGGCGTGAAAGCCTTTATCGAAAAGCGCAAACCGAATTTCCGCGATATTGAAGCCGAACAAATGCGCGCGGCTCAAACCGACAATAAGTGAGATAGACCCATGAACTTTGAATATGACCTTTTGAAACTCGACATTGAAAATACCGTCGCCACTTTGACCTTTAATGACCCTGACGCGCTGAACGCGATGAGCGCCAGCATGTTGGCCTCAATGGATTTGGCCCTTGATGAGATTGAAAACCCCGATAATGGGGTGCGGGCACTTGTGGTGACCGGTGCCGGTCGCGGCTTTTGCGCCGGTGCCAATGTGGCGCGTATGGATGGCGATGGCGGCGCGAAAAGCAACCGCCCGCACGATGCCGGTGAAGGACTGGAGAAGGTTTATCACCCGCTGCTGCGCCGCTTCCGCAATCTGCATTGCCCGATTGTTTCTGCGGTAAACGGCCCGTGTGCCGGTGTCGGTATGAGCTTCGCACTGATGGGTGACATGGTTGTCGCCAATGAGAGCGCCTTCTTCCTGCAAGCGTTCCGCCGCATCGGCTTGGTGCCTGATGGCGGTGCAACATATTTGTTGCCGCGCCTTGTCGGCATGGCACGGGCGCGCGAATTGACCATTATGGGCGAACGCCTGCCAGCCAAAACCGCCTTGGAATGGGGGCTTATCAATCGCGTGGTCGCTGATGACAAATTGCTCGACGAAGCCAATGCGCTGGCTGATGAGTTGTCCAAAGGCCCACATTCACTGAAGCTGATACGCAATCTGTTATGGGAAAGCGTCGATGCCAAATATGAAGAGCAATTGAACAATGAGCGGCAAGCGCAGCGCACTGCCGGACGCACGGAAGACTTCAAAGAGGGTGTTACGGCGTTTAACGAAAAGCGCGAAGCTTCTTTCAAAGGCGATTAAAGCTTATTCTAGGCCCAGCTTTTGCAGCACCAATTTATTGACGGCTTGCGGGTTGGCAGTGCCGCCGGTTGCCTGCATCACCTGACCGACAAACCAACCGGCCATTTTTGGCCGTTCTTGCGCTTGCGTGACCTTGTCGGGATTGGCGGCAATCACCGCATCAACGGCGGCTTCAATCGCGCCCGTATCAGTGACTTGCTTCAAGCCTTTTTCATCGACAATCAGGGCCGCGTCTTTGCCTTGATCGGGGCCGTCCTCAAACATCAGCTCGAACACCTCTTTGGCGGTTCGACCTGAGACCGTGTCGTCAGCAATCAAATCGACCAATTGACCGACTTGGTCGGCACTCACCGGACTGTCGGCAATCGCCAAATCAGCTTTATTGAGCGCGGCAAAAACCGACCCGATGACCATATTGGCGACCGCTTTGGCGTCGCGACCGTCTGCCGCCGCTTCAAAAAATGCGGCGCTTTCAGCTTCTGAGACCAGCACCCCTGCATCATAGGTGGTTAGGCCGTAATCATTTATGAAGCGCGCTTTTTTATCGTCGGGCAGTTCGGGCAGGCTTTGCGCTATCTCATCAACAAAGCTTTGCGAGAACTCGAGCGGCAACAAATCAGGGTCGGGGAAATAACGATAATCATGCGCTTCTTCTTTCGAGCGCATGGCGCGGGTTTCGCCGTTTTTGGGGTCAAACAGGCGCGTCTGCTGCGCCACCGTGCCGCCATCTTCAATCAGGTCAACTTGGCGGCGCGCTTCATACTCAATCGCCTGACCGATAAAACGAATGGAATTGACGTTTTTAATCTCGCAGCGTGTGCCCAGCTCATCGCCCGGGCGGCGCACGGATACATTCACATCAGCGCGCATACTGCCCTGCTCCATATTGCCGTCGCATGTGCCGAGATAACGCAAAATGGCACGCAGCTTTTTGACATAGGCTTGCGCCTCTGCCGCCGAGCGCATATCAGGGCGCGAAACAATCTCCATCAGCGCAACACCGGAGCGGTTCAAATCGACAAAACTCATATCAGGGTGCTGGTCGTGCAAAGATTTGCCTGCATCTTGTTCGAGGTGCAAACGCTCAATGCCGATTTCTTTCACCTCGCCACCATCAAGGTCAATCTCGACAATGCCCTCGCCGACAATCGGCTGCTCAAATTGCGAAATTTGGTAGCCCTGCGGCAGGTCGGGATAGAAATAGTTTTTGCGGTCGAAGACGGAGTAATTATTGATTTGCGCATTGAGGCCAAGTCCGGTGCGCACGGCTTGTTCGACACAAAACCAATTAATCACCGGCAACATGCCGGGCATGGCGGCATCGACCAGCGACACTTGCGCGTTTGGCTCGGCTCCGAACTCGGTTGATGCGCCGGAAAACAATTTAGCGTTGGAGGCGACTTGCGCGTGCACTTCCAAACCCAACACAATTTCCCAATCGCCGGTTGCGCCCGAAATGAGATTTTTATTGTCAGCCATTTATGCACTCCACCAATCTTGCGGT
>JAKMCZ010000059.1 GCA_022428185.1 Alphaproteobacteria bacterium
ACCTATCACCAAAACAAAGCGTTTCTTGACGCGGTGCGCGGCGACGCTGAGGTTGAAGTCACTGTGTTGGACGGCCATCGCGCGGTCGCAATGGGCGTGGCGGCGCAAATGGCAGCGACCGAAAAACGCCGCGTCGATATGAACGAGGTGGGATTATGAGTTTCGGAACCAGCAAAAACCTGGTCAATGGCGCGCCGCGCAAACTGGGCGATAAGCAAGTCGGCGCGCTGGCTTTCGGCTGTTGGCGGCTGGTCGGTAACGATGCCGCCGAGGCCACCACGCGCATTGAAACCGCGCTCGAGCTTGGCCTAAACCTTATCGACAATGCCGATGTTTATGGTCTTGACTGGGGCGGGCAGGCTTTCGGCGAAAGTGAGACCCTATTGGGCAAAGTGCTGAGTGCCAATAAAGGCTTGCGCGATAAGATGGTGCTCGCCAGCAAGGGCAGCATTATTCCGGGCGTGCCTTATGTCGCGAGCGGCGAGTATCTGAGCGCAGCGGTCGATGCTTCATTGACACGTTTGCAAAGCGAACATATTGACCTCTACCAAATACACCGCCCCGATATGTTTGCCCATCCTGAAGAAACCGCCGCCGCGCTGGACGGTTTAGTGCAGGCAGGCAAAATCGGTATGGTCGGCATCTCCAATTACACCCACGCGCAAGAAGACGCGCTGCGTCATTTCTTGAAAGCGCCGTTGGTCTCGCTGCAATCGGAATATTCGCTGGCGCGATTGACCATGTTACGCGATGGCACACTCGACCGCTGCATGACCCATAATGCGACCTTTCTGGCTTGGTCGCCATTGGGCGGCGGGCGGTTGGTGTCGGGTGACAGCATGCGCCCTGACCTGATTGCCAAGCTTGATGAATTAGCGGCGCGCGAAAACACCGACCGCGCCGCTATCGCATTGGCTTTCGTTTTGGCGCATCCGGCGCAGCCCGTGGCGCTTCTGGGTTCACAAAATCCGGCGCGCATAAAAGCCGCCGCGACCGCCCTCTCGGTGACGCTGACACGGCAAGATTGCTATGCCCTTATCGAAGCGGCAGAAGGCGTTCCCCTACCCTAAAGGCAAATTATGACTGACTTTCCAAAAGCCGAAATTAGCTGGTTTTCCGCTCTTTGCGACGATGATTATCAATTTCTTGGGGTTGAAGACCCGAAGCTGAAAGCCAGTTGGCCGCACTGCCGCGACATTGCCCTAACGGCAGAAAAAAATGATTTCGATAATATTTTACTGCCCTCCGGTTATACGCTGGGTATGGACTCCATTGGTTTTGCCGGCGGCATTGCTCCATTGCTTGAGAAAATGCGCCTGCTGGTCGCGGTGCGCTGCGGCGAAATGTGGGTTCCACAACTGGCACGGCAATTGGCAACCCTCGACCAGATGTTGGGCGGTCGCCTGACCATCAATATTATTTCATCAGACCTGCCGGGTCAGACGCTGGACGGCGAACCACGCTATCAGCGCACACGTGAAATCATGCAAGCGCTGCGCATGTTTTTGAACGGCGAAACGGTGCAAATGGATGGTGAGCATATTCAGCTCGATTTGGAGCCGCCACGCACGCAAACCGTGAGCGGCAAATGTCCGCCATTTTATTTCGGTGGCCTGTCACCGGCGGCGCGCGATGTTGCCGCTGCCGAAGCCGACGTATTCCTCATGTGGCCGGACACAATGGACAAGGTGGCCGATATTTTGGACGACATGCGCGCCCGCGCAGACAGCCATAAGCGCGCACTAAAATTCGGTTATCGCGCCCATGTGATTGTGCGCGAAACCGAAGACGAAGCGCGCGCGGCGGCAGATTTGCTGATGAGCAAGCTCGATGATGCGATCGGCGAGGAAATCCGCAATCGCTCGCTCGACAGCGCATCTTATGGGGTCCGTCGCCAAGCCGAAATGCGCGACGCCGCCAATGCGGCAGGCACCGGCGATTATGTCGAAGATAATTTATGGACCGGTGTCGGACGCGCGCGCTCGGGCTGCGGGGCGGCGATTGTCGGCGACCCCGACCAAGTGCTTGCCAAGCTTAACGCCTATCGCGCGCTCGGCATTGAAGCCTTTATTCTCTCCGGCTACCCGCACAAGCAAGAGTGTGACTTATTCGGCAAATATGTTTTGCCCAAGCTGAACCACGGCCCATTGGAGGTTTGATGCGCTTTGGACTGGATCTCGGCGGCACAAAAATGGAAGCCGTATTGCTCGATGATGAGGGTGATATCGTTTGGCGCGAACGTCGTGCCACACCGGCACAAAATTACAATGAAATAATCGATGCGATTATCGACCTGACGCAAAGAGCTGAAAGCGAAAGCGGCCACGAGGCCAGCATCGGCGTCGGTATGCCCGGCTCGCTATCGCCGAAAACCGGTTTGGTGAGAAACTCCAACACACAAAGCCTGAACGGCAAACCGATAAAACAAGATTTGGAAAGCCGCTTGGCGCGTGAGATACGCATCGCCAATGACGCCAATTGTTTC
>JAKMCZ010000074.1 GCA_022428185.1 Alphaproteobacteria bacterium
ACCATTAATTGTCCGACTTCGAGGCCGATATTGAACAGCGCCAAGGCCACCAATTCAACGTCCCGCGGCAGGCCTATCTCGCCCAGCACTCCGGCAACACCAAAGCCATGCAGCAGACCGAAGCCGAACGCCACAGCTTGGGGGTAATCTGTCGCCAAGCGCGAGCGTTGCTCGGGTGGGCGCACCAGTTCGACCGCAACAAACAAAATTGACAGGGCAATAATCGCCTCAACCACGGCCACAGGCGCGCTAATGCGCCCCAGCATGGACAAAGCCAGCGTCAGCGAATGGGCGAGGGTAAATGCGGTTATGACGTAAACCAGCCGCCGCCAACCTACAACCAGCAAAACCAGCCCTAAGACAAAAAGAATATGGTCGAGCCCGAACAGCAAATGCTCAACGCCGAGACCGAAATAGGCCATTAAAAATGTCCCGCCGCCGGAAAATTCCTGCACCGGCGCGTCAGCCGTCAGCCGCATTGTGTGGCGACTGCCATCGACCAGCGCCAATTGCACCAACACATCGGTAATGGTGCGCTGCAAGCCTTCAACGCCGATATTACGTCCAAACAGACCGCCATCACAGCCGAGTGAAAATTTTTCAACCAGCGCACCCGGCTGGCGGCGCATCACGCTATCGCCCAAACGAGCGCAATTTTCAGGGAATACCGGCCTTAAACCGAGACCCGCCACTGCCCCCACACCGGCACTGCGCACCGGTTGTTTCCAGATAATGTCAAAACGGTCGCGCGCGGTCTCGGTGATTTCAATATAACCCGGACGCACCTCGTGCGCTTGGGCGGGCGCGATCAGCAAAAACGCCATTAATACAAGCCAAAGCGGCCTCATTCACCCGCACCCTCAATCGGCAACAGTTCGACGCGGTAGCGGGCGCGCAAATCACGCCACGCGTCAGCCAGCGATGCTTGGCGTTTAGCCTTTTGATAGTCACGCGCGACGCGCTCAATCATTGGGTCAAACACCGCTTCGCGCGACGCATGGCGCGTATCAATGGTCACCACGTGCCAGCCAAAAGCCGATTCAATCGGCCCCACCCAGCCGACGCTTTTTTCCGCAAACAGCGCGGCGGCAAATTGTGTGCCCATCAGTCGTGACAATTCCAATTCGCTTTGCCGCGTATAGCTGCGATTGAGCATGAAGGGTTGTCCTCTGTCTTGCCAATCGGCATCATTTTTGTTGAGCGCGTCTCTTAACCGTTTGGCCTCGGCCTCATCATTGATAAAGACATGCCGCCAAGACAAAGCCTCGGCGCTGTCATATTGGGCGCGGTTTTCATCGAAGAAACGACGCAAATCTTCGGCATCGGGTAAAACCTCGTCGATATCATCTGCCATCATGAATTCGACTTTTTGCGCCAAACGGCGGCGAATAATAATGTCGTCATTATCCAGCCCCAATCGAGCCGCTTCACGCACCAAAATTTCCTCGCGAATATAGCCCTCAATTAGCGCGTCCAATTCGCGCGCATTAGGTCGCCTTTTGGTCTGCCCTTCCCATTGGGCAACCAGCTTTTCAACCAGCGGCAAATCAACCTTAATGATGTCAGTGTCGCGCGCGCCGACCAGCCGGTCAGCGGCGAAAAACAAAAGACCTAAAACAACAAACCAAACCAGCCGGTCTTGCGCCAGCTTGCGCAACCCGTCATGCATGAAGCTCTAATGCTCCAGCCAGATAGGCGACGACCAAGCGCGCTCTTGAATGGTGGCAGCTAATGACGGGTTCGGTTTTGAACCGCCGCGAATGGCGTCCCATGTCGACCAGCGACAGGTCGGGTTTTCCAAAACCCGCACATAGTAAAATGCATTTTCGCCCGGTTTGTAATCGGGGTCGCGCCAATGCGCTTTCAATTCGCCATCGCCCGTATCGGCATTGTAAGCGCAACTTGTCGTGTCCACTTTGGCATTATTGTCGGGGCAACGATGGGTCGTCGCATCAGCCGCCACACCGCCGGCGCAAGCTGCATCATAAACCTTCTCATGCGTCTTGCCATTGGCATCAATCCAACCCTTGACCATTTGCAAACGTTGCAATGGTGCTGAGCCTGCATCGCGCGTCGCCCACAACAAGAAATCGGGTGCGCGACCCAAGCGCGCTTTCATATCGCCGCCCATTGGCACACCGCGCGCATAGGCTTTGCGCACCATTTTGGGGTCATCAAGCGTTTTCTCGTTAAAGCCGTAACCGCCAAACAGGCGCACTTTCAAGCGCGGACCACTGGTGGCAAAGGTTTCTTTGCGGCGCATGGCGTCAAAAATCGAAGCGCGCGTGTTTTGCTCAGCCCAGACCCCGGCGAGGCCCGACGCACCCCAGCTTGACCATTGCATGTGCAGATAGCCGGGTGACGGGTTTTTACCCGGCACACCCGTGCGTCCGACGGCGGGCGTATTCATTTGTCGCCACCAGTTTTGCACGCGGAAAATTTGCGCATAAAGGCGTTGCGTCCACGTCAGGCGCACCGCGCCGCGCAACCGACCGGTGCCATCAACCGCACCGATTTTCGACCAATAATCATATTCGTCAAACGCGCCTGCCGAGACATGCGTGTCAGAGGCCGAAATAAGCCCGAATTTATAGGGATTGCCTTTGCCTTGCGCCTGCATTTCCAGACCGCGGCGATAGGCTTGGCGCACATAAG
>JAKMCZ010000088.1 GCA_022428185.1 Alphaproteobacteria bacterium
CCGCCTGTCGGGCGACGAATTTCGATAAACTCTTCCACTTCAGGGTGGTCAATCGGCAAATAAACCGCCGCCGAGCCGCGCCGAAGCGAGCCTTGCGAAATCGCCAGAGTGAGGCTGTCCATCACGCGGATAAACGGAACAATGCCCGAGGTTTTACCGTTCTCGCCGACCTTTTCACCAATCGAGCGCAAATTGCCCCAATAAGACCCAATGCCGCCGCCGCGCGACGCAAGCCAGACATTCTCATTCCACAAATTGACAATATCGCCGAGGCTGTCATTGGCTTCGTTCAAGAAGCAAGAAATCGGCAGACCGCGCTCGGTGCCGCCATTCGACAAAACCGGCGTGGCGGGCATAACCCAAAGCTTGGAAATATAATCATAAAGGCGCTGCGCATGCGCTTCGTCATCGCCATAATAAGAGGCGACGCGGGCAAACAGGTCCTGAAAAGTTTCGCCGGGCATCAAATAACGGTCGGTCAGCGTCGCTTTGCCAAAAGCAGTCAATAGCGCATCGCGCGACGGGTCGGTTTTTACTCGCGGTGCCGCCTTAAACTGAACCGCTTGGTCCTGACGGTCAAAATCAAGCTGCGGCTCGCCATGCGCCGGATCGCCCTCAGCACGGCGACGCTGGCGGGCAGCCATATCATCTTTGGTCAGCACATCGTCTTGCATTTTTTCCTTATCCTGACCTTTTTTGCCGGCTTCACCATCTGACCCTGTGTCTGGCCCCGTATCTCTAAACATGCGCTCTCCTCATTATTCTGATGCTTTGCAGCATTTAATAGTTCCGGCCCGCTTTTAGGTCAAAAACACCTGAAAATCGGCCAAAACCGAAGGACAGCTTCCCATGAAGCGCCGTGCGGCGCTCTTGGCTTTGAGACATATTTCAGACAAAGCCTATCACGGGTTGTTTCTAACTTTTGGCGGTTTGTAACTGGCTTTGAACAAAAGCTCTGAACCATTCACGCCCCGACCGGACACTAGATATAGTGTCTATTTGCACTGTATACGTCAACAGATAGTTGTATTAAAAATTCACTTTTTTTCAAAAATTTTTTTATCCATATTATTTCAATAGGTTACACGGATATTCACCATTCGTTTCGCACGGCGTCACAAAGCCAATCGTCCACCAACTTATCCACAGGAGAACAAAATGAGCAAATCACTTTGCAATTTAGACAGCGAATCTCTCTTCCGGCTGGCATGTGCTAGCGGCAAAATTAGTTATTTCGCGGCAAATAACGCAAAAGCACCCAAGCGACCGAAACCACATGCCCAAGCAAGAAAATCGGCAATGTCCAAGCCAAAGCGACCGCCAGGCGCTTTTCTTGGCTGATAATCACCGCGCCCATGCAAATGCCGCCCAGCATAACATCGGCCAGTGTTACCAGCCCCCACGGTTCAGCCAACACATTGTCAAAGCCGCTGACGCCGACCGCGCGATAAGCGTTGATGCATAAGATGAGAAACACAATTCCGGCAAGGGCCACAATAGCCCTAAGCGCACTCTTTTTTTGATCCGTCATATCAGCCTCATATTTGTCTTTTTACGGGATACAAACTATAGCGATTCAAACCGCAAACAGCAAAAAGGCCGCCAAGCGACTGCACGGCGGCCTTTTCAATAATCATGATATCGGCTGTTTACAGAACTTCAAACAGACCGGCGGCACCCATGCCGCCGCCAATGCACATTGTGACGACAACATTTTTGGCACCACGGCGTTTGCCTTCCATCAGCGCATGGCCGACCAGACGCGCGCCGGTCATGCCATAAGGGTGACCGATGGCAATCGAGCCGCCATTGACATTGTATTTGTCATTATCAATGCCCAGCTCGTCGCGGCAGTAAAGCGCTTGGCTGGCGAAAGCTTCATTAAGCTCCCACAAATCAATATCATCGACTTTCAAACCATGGCGTTCCAATAGACGCGGCACGGCAAAGACCGGACCAATGCCCATCTCATCAGGTTCGCAACCGGCAACCGAAAAGCCTTTAAATGCGCCCAGCGGCTCAACACCGCGACGCTCGGCTTCTTTGCCCTCCATCACCACAACAGCGGCTGCGCCGTCAGATAATTGCGAGGCATTACCGGCAGTGATGAACTGGTCTTCACCACGAACTGGCTGCAGACCGGCCAGACTGTCGATGGTGGTTTGCGGACGGTTACACTCATCGCGGTCAACAGTGTAATCGACGATTGATTCCTCACCAGTCTCTTTATTGACCTGCTTCATTTTGGTTTCCATCGGCACAATCTCGTCAGCGAACAGACCGGCTTCTTGAGCGGCAGCCATGCGTTGCTGGCTTTGCAGCGCATATTCGTCTTGCGCTTCGCGCGACACATTATAGCGGTCAGCCACAATGTCAGCCGTCTCAATCATCGGCATCCACAAAGCGGGATAGCTTCCGAGCAGTTTTTCTTCGGTGATGTTATTGTAATTGGCACCCTGCATTTGCACCATTGAGATGCTTTCAACACCGGCACCAATCATAACCGGCACATTTTCATTCATCACCCGACCGGCAGCCATGGCAATGGTTTGCAGACCCGATGAACAAAAACGATTGACCGTGACACCCGATGTGGTGACGGGGCAACCGGCCCAAATAGCGGCCAGACGACCGACATTTTGTCCGGTCGCGCCTTCCGGCGTGCCGCACCCCATAATGACGTCTTCGACATCACCCGGTTCAATGCCGGCGCGTTCGACAGCGTGTTTGATGGCATGACCGCCCATTGCGGCAC
>JAKMCZ010000097.1 GCA_022428185.1 Alphaproteobacteria bacterium
GCTCCACATAATCAACGGCCCAAATTTGAATTTACTGGGCATGCGCGAACCTGAGGTTTACGGCACCACGACCTTGGCTGATATTGAAGACATGTGCGCCACGCGCGCCAAATCGCACGGGCTGGAAACCGTCTGCCGACAAAGCAATGATGAAGGTGAAATGGTCAATTTCATTCAAACCGCACGCAGCGAGGCGAGCGGCTTGATAATCAATGCCGGTGCTTATTCGCACACATCTGTTGCCATTCTCGACGCGCTGCAAACCATCGATGTGCCGATAATGGAAGTGCATTTATCGAATATTTTTGCCCGCGAAGAATTTCGTCATCACTCTTATGTTTCCGCCGTAGCGGCAGGTGTGATTTGCGGCTTGGGCGCGCAAGGCTATGAAATGGCGATTGACGCATTGGCGGCGCGCCTGGCCTGATTAAGAAAGGCTCAACTAGGGGAAAACGATATGGCTAAATTACCCAGTAATAAAACCATTAAAGACTTGGCAGAGTTGCTCAGCGAGACCGGCCTGACCGAGATTGAAATCGAAACCGGTGATATGCGCATCAAGGTTGCCCGCGAAGGCACGGTTGTAAGCGCAGCCGCTCCGATAGCGGCACCGTTTGCCGCGCCGGTCGAAGCGGTCGCAGAAAAACCGGCAGACAGCACACCAGCCGCCGCCGACCATCCGGGCGCGGTTAAATCGCCAATGGTCGGCACTGCCTATATCGCACCTGAGCCGGGCGCGCCCAATTTTGCGAAGGTTGGAGATACGGTGAAAGAAGGCCAGACAATTTTAATTGTCGAGGCCATGAAAACAATGAACCCCATCGCCGCGCCAAAAGCAGGCAAGGTAACCCAAATCTTCGTCAAGAATGAGCAGCCCATCGAATTCGACGAAGTGCTGATGATTATCGAATAGCACATGGTTTCGAAAATACTCATCGCCAATCGCGGCGAAATCGCCCTCCGCGTAATTCGGGCCTGCCGCGAGTTGGGCATACAATCGGTCGCCGTTCATTCTGCCGCTGACGACAAGGCCATGCATGTACGCTTGGCCGATGAAAGCGTATGCATCGGGCCCGCTTCTGCTGCCAAATCCTACCTCTCCATTCCCGCGATTGTAGCAGCTTGCGAAATCACCGGCGCTGATGCGGTGCATCCGGGCTATGGGTTCTTGTCAGAAAACGCCAAATTCGTTGATATTTTGAGCGAGCACAGCATTGAATTTATTGGCCCGACCGCCGACCATATCAGAGTAATGGGCGACAAAATCGCCGCCAAAGCAAAGGCCATTGAACTCGGTATTCCCGTGGTTCCGGGCTCAGACGGTGAGGTTAAAACCGTCGATGACGCGCTTATTGTGGCGCGCAATATGGGCTTTCCGGTGCTGGTCAAAGCCGCTTCAGGTGGCGGCGGGCGCGGTATGAAAATCGCGCATGGCGAAGATGATTTAGCCGAAGCCTTCACCACAGCGCGCAGCGAAGCCAAAGCGGCCTTTGGCGATGATGCAGTCTATATCGAAAAATATCTCGAAAAGCCCCGCCATATTGAAATTCAAGTCGCTTGCGACACGCATGGCAATGCAGTGCATTTGGGCGAACGCGATTGCTCATTGCAGCGACGCCATCAAAAAGTGCTGGAAGAAGCACCCTCCACCGTGCTCGACGACAAAGCACGCGCTGCCATCGGTAAAATCGTCACCGATGCGATGAAGGGGCTGGGCTATCGCGGGGTCGGCACGGTCGAATTTTTGTTTGAGAATGACGAATTCTACTTCATCGAAATGAACACGCGCTTGCAGGTTGAGCATCCGGTTACCGAGGCGATTACCGGCATTGATTTGGTGCGCGAGCAAATTCGCGTTGCACAGGGCGAGAAACTGAGCTTTACACAAGATGATGTCAGCTTTAGCGGGCACGCTATTGAGTGCCGCATCAATGCCGAAAATGCCGAAACCTTCACCCCCTCACCCGGCGTCATTCAGACTTATCATGCACCCGGCGGACTGGGCGTGCGCATGGATAGCGCGGTTTATTCGGGTTATGCCATTCCGCCCCATTATGACAGCCTGATTGGTAAGCTGGTGGTGCATGCAGACAATCGCGAGGCTTGCCTGATGCGCTTGCATCGCGCTTTGGGTGAGTTTGCGATTGATGGAGTTGAGACCACAATCCCGCTATTTGAAAGACTATTGCCGAATGAAGAGTTTCGCGCTGCCGATTATGACATTCATTGGCTTGAGAAATTTCTCGGCATGAAAGACTGATTAAGGCGTTTGAAGGCTTCCACCGGTCGCCGTAATCGGCGGCAAAATCTCGCCGGTGAAGACCATGCCGTCCTCGGTTTTACAGGCCAGCGGCCAAATATCAAAAACCGGATGGTCCATCGCATTTATGCCGGGGCTGGAGGCAAACATCCAACCGCTGAACAGCGATTTGTCGCGCCCCGCCTTAAACTCCGAGATTTGCAAGAAGGTCTTGGTCTCAGGCGGCTCTTCGGGCGGCGTGGAAATGCAGTCCTGCATAATCAAGCTTAAATCACCAATCGCATATTCTTGACCCGACATAAGCTGTATCTGCTGCACTTTGGCAGTGACCTTATGCAAAAGCGAGAACGTGCCGACCAGCGCCGGCTTTATGTCATCTTCTTCTTCATCTTCACTGATAATATCGAGCACCGGCACTTCCAAAATGGATAGCGGCGCGATGATGTCATCATCTTCAATAATGCCACCGTTTTGCAATTCTTCAGCCTCAATCTCGGCCTCCGGCAGGGGCGGCATGACCAGAACAGGCGGCATCATTTTGTCATCAAGCAGTTGCGCCTGAGCCGTCGGGGCTGCAAACAACGCCATGACAATGAGCACGAAGACGCTCTTATTATTCGGCACTTTCCTCATCACCCGCGCTAAACAACGCCTGACTGACCAGACCGATTAGGTCGACAGAGCCTTGCGTGTAGAGAATTTCATCTCCCTCGGCCAGCATATCCTCGCTGCCGCCGGGCGATAGCGATACATAATTGCCACCCAGCAGACCCTCGCTGGTAATTTTAGCGCTGGTGTCATCGGGCAGTTCAATATTGCCGCCAATGGTGAATTCAGCATTGGCATAATAGCTTTGCGGGTCTAGTTTCAGACCGGTCACCGTGCCGATTTTAATGCCCGACATGCGCACATCGCTGCCAATGGTTAGGCCGTCAACTCGGTCAAATTGGGCGTTAAGGCCATAGCCATCGCCGGTATCGGCTTCGGTCACTGAATAGCCGTAAATGACAAACATTGCCGCCACGACCAAAACCGCAGCGCCGACCAATGTTTCAACCAGATTATCCTTCATGGCTCTCAATCCCCTTATTCTTATTCCGGCTTCCAAGCGTCATAGCCGTCAGCATAGCCGGTCGTATCAGCCAAACCGGCAGGCTTATGCGCGTCTTTTGTGCCGGTCATATTTATTTGTCCGGCTTGCATCCAGTCGCGCTCAACATGATTGGCCGCATCAGGCGTTTCGTCCACCGTATAGTGCATCCAGCCGTGCCATGCGGGCGATATGCGTGTTGTTTCAACGTCGCCATTATACAGAACCCAGCGACGGGTTTTGCCGTTTATCGACGCGCCATATTTGTCCTCATAATAACGATTGCCCTGATCATCAACACCCACCAGCTTGCCGCGACGCCGCGTCAGCAACATTGTGCCAATCGTCTGGTCGTTCCACCACGTAAACAGGACTTTAAAGAATCGCATCATTTATAAAATCTTCCCATATCCCGCGACAATAGCGCAATTTCGCATAAAAACCATATGCCAAAGTTAATCGCTTTCCTTATCGCCCTCTTCCTTCGGTAGATTGAGGCGAATATGCAACTCGCGCAGTTGTGCGTTGGATACATTACCGGGTGCCTGCATCAGCAAATCTTCAGCTTGCTGGTTCATTGGAAAGGCGACGACTTCGCGCAGGTTTTCTTGTCCGGCCAGCAGCATGACAATCCGGTCAACGCCCGGCGCAATGCCTCCATGCGGCGGCGCGCCATAACGGAAAGCATTCAGCATGCCGCCAAACTCTTTTTCGACCACCGCATCGTCATAACCGGCAATCTCAAACGCCTTCAACATAATCTCCGGCTTGTGGTTTCGAATGGCGCCTGAAGACAATTCCACGCCATTGCAAACAATGTCGTATTGATAACCGAGCACTGAAAGCGGGTCGTTATTTTCTAACGCTTCCATTCCGCCTTGCGGCATTGAAAATGGGTTGTGAGAAAAATCGAGTTTGCCATCATCAGTTCCCTCATACATTGGGAAATCGACAATCCAGCAAAAGGCGAATTGATCGCGGTCAATCAGGTCAAGCTCTTCTCCGACGCGATTGCGCGCACGTCCAGCGAAATCAGCAAAGGCTTTCGGCAATCCGGCGCAAAAGAAAACCGCGTCGCCGTCTTCCAATTCTAATTGCTGACGAATTTGTTCGGTGCGCTCGACCCCGATATTTTTCGCCAGCGGCCCTGCCCCTTCGCCATCGCGGAAGAAAATATATCCAAGACCGGGCTGGCCTTCGCCCTGCGCCCAGCTATTCATGCGGTCACAAAAGGCGCGACTGCCTCCGGTTTTGGCCGGAATGGCCCAAACGCGGACCTTGTCGTCTTTTTCAATCATATTGGCGAAAATCTTGAAATCAGAACCGGCAAACGACGCGGTCACATCTTGCATTTCAATCGGAATCCGCAAATCTGGCTTGTCCGAGCCATATTTTTGCATCGCATCAGCATAGGCAATGCGCGGGAAGGTTTCGGTCACCCGCTTATCACCGCCAAATTCGACAAACACATCGCGCAGCACCGGCTCGACGGCTTGAAACACGTCTTCTTGTGTAACGAAACTCATCTCAATATCGAGCTGGTAAAACTCGCCGGGTGAGCGGTCAGCGCGTGCATCTTCATCGCGAAAGCACGGCGCGATTTGGAAATAGCGGTCAAAACCCGCCACCATAAGAAGCTGCTTAAATTGCTGTGGCGCTTGCGGCAATGCGTAAAAACGTCCGGGATGCATGCGCGACGGAACCAGAAAATCGCGCGCACCTTCAGGGCTGGACGCTGTCAAAATCGGCGTTTGATATTCGCGAAAACCATCATCGGTCATACGGCGGCGCAGCCAAGCAATAATATCGGAGCGCAGAATAATGTTATTGTGCAGGGTCTCGCGGCGCAAATCGAGAAAGCGATAGCGCAAACGCAAATCTTCCGGATAATCAGGTTCGCCAAACACCGGCAAAGGTAAATCACCGGCCTCAGACAGCACGTCCATTTCAGCGACGTAGATTTCGACCTCGCCTGTATCGAGATTGGGGTTTTTCGCCTCATCATCGCGCGCCACGACTTTGCCTTCGGCACAAATCACGCTTTCGGCACGCACCGCTTCAGCGGCGCCAAAATGCGGGCTCGACGGCTCAATCACCAATTGCGTTAGACCGAAATGGTCACGCAAATCAATAAAC
>JAKMCZ010000136.1 GCA_022428185.1 Alphaproteobacteria bacterium
CCGGGGCTTTTTGTGGGGGGTAAATTTACCGGCACGCCCGGCTATTATGAGGCAGCGGGACAAGGCCTGGTGGGGGGCATGAATGGGGCGCGCGCCGCTGCCGGTCAACAGGCGGTGATGTTTGACCGCGCCGAAGCTTATATCGGCGTGATGATTGATGATTTGGTGACCAAAGGGGTAAGTGAGCCGTACCGCATGTTCACCGCGCGGGCTGAATATCGCCTGACCTTGCGCGCTGACAATGCTGACCAGCGTTTAACTGCCAAAGGTGTGGCAGCGGGGATTGTCGGGGCGGAACGGCGGGCGCGGTTTGATGCCAAAATGAGCGTGCTGTCGGCAGCGCGGCTGAAAGCGCAAAGCTGGCAAATGACCCCCAATGAAGCGGGCGAAAAAGGCTTGCATATTCGCGCCGACGGTGTGCGCCGCAATGTGGTCGAGCTGCTGGCTTATCCGTCGATTGATTGGGCTGATTTGGCTGCCATCTGGCCGGAAATGGCGGATTGGAGCGATGATATTCGGTTCCAAATCGAAACCGATGCGCGCTATGCCGGTTATCTCGACCGCCAGCAGGCTGATATAGACGCGTTTCGCCGCGACGAGGCCTTGTGCCTGCCTGCCGATTTGGATTATCTGACGCTTGAGGGCATGGCGACGGAAGTGCGCCAAAAACTGGCGGCGGCGCGACCCGTGACTTTGGGGCAGGCAGCGCGGCTTGATGGCATGACGCCAGCGGCTCTAACGCTGTTGCTGCACCATGCGCGCAAATCCAATAATTCCGCCAATAATGATGCCGACCCGCAGGCCGCCGAATAGGATGCGGCGATGAGCCGAAACCAACAAAATGCCGATATTTTGACCGCTGAGCAGTTCGCCGCGCGCTACGATGTTTCACGTGAAACATTGGCGCGGTTGATGGCCTATCAGGCATTATTGGGCAAATGGCAGCAATCGGTCAATTTGGTCGGGCCGACAACGCTCGATGATTTTTGGCAGCGTCATGCCGCCGATTCAGCGCAGATTTTACGCCACGCGCCGATGCGGGCGAAGACCTGGCTTGATTTGGGCAGTGGCGGTGGGCTGCCCGGCTTGATTGTCGCCATTATATTGGCCGAAACAGCGCCTGAGGCGCGCGTTCATTTGGTTGAAAGCGACCGCAAAAAGGCCGCTTTTCTGGGCGTTGTGGCGGCTGATCTCGGCCTGTCAGCGCGGGTTCACCATGCCCGCATTGAAACCGTATCGAGCGCAATGCCGCCTGAATTGGCGAAAATAGACGTGATTACCGCACGCGCCTTAGCCCCCCTCCCTGATTTGCTGCGCCTTTTGCAGCCCTTTGCCAATTCATCCACAATTGCGCTCTTACATAAGGGGCGCAATTGGCAGCAGGAATTGACGGCGAGCGAACAATATTGGAAACTGACACATAAGGCGCATATCAGCGATACCGATGCCGATGCGCGCCTGTTGGAAATTTCGGCTCTCGCGCCCAATTTGGGTTAAAAAGAAGCTGAAAAGCGGCTACAAGTGTTGCAAGCCCGTTTTGGTCTTGCCGTCAGATTTGTGGCCTATATAGGGAGCGCTGTTTGTCGTCACTTGGTTCTGCATCACCGAACGTCTCGTTTACCGGAGCGCCGCGTATATTGTGCTTAGCCAATCAAAAGGGCGGCGTCGGCAAAACCACCACAGCGATTAATCTGGCGACCGCATTGGCCGCCATTGGCGAGCGCGTTTTGCTTATCGACCTTGACCCGCAGGGCAATGCCTCGACCGGTTTGGGCATTGACCGTGCCGACCGCGCGCTGACCAGCTTTGATGTTTTGCTGGGCGACGTGCCGCTTGGTGATGCGATATGCGACACCGCCGTGCCCGGCTTGAAGCTCATACCGGCAAGCATGGACCTGTTGGGCGTCGAGGTCGAACTGTCGGATCATGAGCGACGTATTCATCGCCTGGCCGATACGCTGGCGGCTTATATTGAAAACAATCAAAGCAGCCGCTTTTCCTATATTTTTATCGATTGCCCACCCTCGTTGAATATGCTGACCCTAAATGCCATGACGGCGGCGCAATCAGTATTGGTGCCGCTGCAATGCGAATTTTTTGCGCTTGAAGGGTTGAGCCAACTTTTGAGCACGATTGAGCAGGTGAAAACCGGTCTTAATCCGAGCCTGAATATTCAAGGTATTGTGCTGACCATGTATGATGCGCGCAATAATTTATCGGCGCAGGTTGAGGCCGATGTGCGTAGCCACTTTGACGGGCTGGTTTATGACACGGTGATACCCCGTAACGTGCGCGTTTCTGAAGCTCCGAGCTTCGGTAAACCGGCGCTGCTTTATGATCACAAATGCAGTGGCTCATTGGCCTATATGCAATTGGCTGGCGAGCTGGTCAGACGCGAGCGCGCCCGTCACGCAGCGTGAGCTGAGAGGATAAAAGCCCATGAGCGATGAAAAAAAACCGGCGCGTAGCGGCGGCAAGAAACCAAATCGAGGCCTCGGGCGCGGCTTGTCAGCATTAATCGGTGACGCCGCGCCGACACCGGTTGCCGCGCCCATTGCCGCGCCGACAGGCACGGGCCAAAAGCCGACCCCGAAAATGTCGGACAACGCAGATAACGGGGCAAGCGGTGGGCTGATTTATGTCGGCATTGACCAACTTGAAGCCGGTCGCCTGCAGCCGCGCAAGAATTTTGACGATGATGATTTGGCGGCGCTTGCCGCCTCGGTTGAAAAGTCGGGCGTCCTGCAACCGCTTCTCGTGCGCCCGATGGCGCATGGTGATGGCTTTGAAATTATTGCCGGTGAACGACGTTGGCGTGCCGCGCAACGCGCGCGCCTGCATCAAGTGCCGGTGATTGTGCAGCCGGTCAATGATGTCACCGCGTTGGAGATTGGTCTGGTTGAAAACGTGCAGCGCGCCGACCTTAATGCAATGGAAGAGGCTGAGGGATATAAACGGCTTATCGATGAATTTGCTTATACACAAGCGGAGCTCGCCGAAACCATTGGCAAGAGCCGCAGTCACATTGCCAATTTGCTGCGCCTCAATGACGCGCCGGCGCGGGTCAAAAAAGCACTGATTGAGGGCGCGATTTCAATGGGTCATGCGCGCTCTCTTTTGGGGCTGAGTGACGATGATAAAGCGGGCGATAAAAAAATCGCCCTGCTGGTCAAACAAATCATCGCGCAAGGCTTGAGCGTGCGCGCGGTTGAAAAACTTGTCGCCGCACAGCCCACAGGCGCAACGGGAAAAACCGCCAAGACGGCCCGCCCACCGGCTCAAAAGACCGCTGACACCAAACAGCTTGAAAAACAACTGACCGACCGTTTGGGGCTTTCGGTAAACCTCGACGACCGGGGAAGCGATGGCGGCGAATTGCGTATCGGCTATAAAACGCTGGAACAATTAGACGCGCTCATGGCGCAGCTTTTGCGCTAATCGGCGCACCTTATCGTTGCGCAGCGCGGGCGATACGTAAAAAAGCATTTCCCGCTTGCGCTTGTGCGAGCCCGGCGGCAGCGCCGCGACACGCGGTTTCAGCCGCGTTCAAAATTTCCAAAGCGCGGGCGCATTTGGCGCTCGACCAAATTTCGATTTGCCGTTCGACCAATGGCTTGCGACGAAAATGCAAAGGCGGCCTGAAGGCCGACAGGGCGCGGTTTTGCGCTGTGCCCGTTTCCATTTGGCCGAGCGCCAAATGGAGCGTTTGAAAATGCATGCGCGCCACGGCTAACGCGCCGGCGGCTGAGGTGCCCGCCGCCTCGAGCCGCGCTAAAGCGCGGTCGGCCTCGTCGAGCCGCCCCAATGCGACACTGTCAATCAGTCGGTCATAATCGCCCTGCGTCCGGTCGCCCAAAGCGGCCTCGACATCATCGCCGGTGACCATGCCTGCCGCTTCGGCTTTGTCGCGCACGCCTTTGTAAAGCACCAGCCGCTCCAATTCGCGCTTGATGATGCCGCGATCTGTCGCCAATCGCGCGGTCAGCAAATCCATTGCCTGCGCTTCAATGCGATAATTTTCTTGCTCCAAAACCTGCCGGATAAGCCGCCCGATATCGCGCGCCTCAAGCGCATAACATGGCAGGGCCATGGCGCGCTTATCGGCCTCGGCGGCTTTTCGTAAAGCGGCGGCGGGACGCAAATTATCAGCCTCGATGACGACCAGCGATGGCGCATCGGCGTCCAGCGCTTTCAAATAATAGCTCACCGCCGCGCCGACAGCCGCATTGCCGCCGGTTACATGCACCAGCTTGGTGTCGCCAAACATCGGCATGGCAGCCGCCTCATCAGCCAGCAATCCGGCCTGTCCGGTCAGCGCGCTTTCATCGAGTTGGACATATTGCAACGGGTCGTAATCCTTGCCCAAAAAAGCGTGGCGCAGGCTTTTAACGGTTTCATGCACGCCGCCATTATCCGGCCCATAAACCAACACCAGCGCCGGCGCGCTCTTGGCCTTGAGCTTAGCAATCCAGCCCTCAACCTCATGCGCCTTTACCTTCATTGGGCGTCCTCCATTAACATTTGGGCTGGCTCTTGAACCGGCTCTTGGGCCAGCTCTTGTGTCAATCGCATGACCAAACGCTCGGCAAGGTTCTGCATGGCGAGGCGGCTGAGATTTTGCTTCTGGGTCAAATCATCGGCGCCGCTATTACTGCGCGCCATGCTTTCATTATGGGTAAAGTTAAAGCGCTTGCTGCTGCCGGTCGCGCGAGTGTGCAACACGCTCTGCACTTCATACGTTAAGGCGAGGCGCGCCGCCACGCCTGCCGCATTTAGTTGCACCTCGCGCACGGTCTCTTCAATCGAAATGCTGAGGCGATGGCTTGCCGCACCGTCCAACTGCCAGCGACCGCGCAGTGCATCGGCGAGATAACGCCCGTTTTGTGTGTCGGGCATATCCATGTCGGTTAATGTGATAAGCGGCGCGCTATTGGGGCGGGTCTGATGAACCGGCGTGAAGCCGCAGCCCGATAAGAGCAGCGACATGGCGAGCAAAGCCGCCACCCCAAAGGTGGCAAGCGGGCTACGCGACAACCAGATTGACGATGCGCCCGGGCACAATAATGATTTTTCGTATCTCTTTACCGTCAATGAATTTTTCCACCCCGTCGGCTTGGCGCGCCATGGCTTCGATTATAGCCTTATCAGCATCTTTCGGCACGCAAATTTCACCGCGTTTTTTGCCGTTTACCTGCACCGGTAATACAATCTCATCACGCTCAAGCGCGGATAAGTCGGCTTCGGGCCAAGCCGCGTCGGCCACCAGACCCTCACCACCCAATATCTGCCAACCGGTTTCGGCCAAATGCGGCATCATTGGCGACAATAGCGTCATCAATTTACCCAGCGCATAAGCGCGGGCCGTCTGGTTCACCAAAGGGTCGCCCGCCTGATTATCGGGGCGAAATCCGGCCAGCGCATTGACCAACTCATAAAGCCGCGCAACGGCGCGGTTAAACCCAAGCGTCTCCAGTTCGCGTGTCACACTATCAATTGTTGTTTGAACTTGTGCATAAAGCGCGCGCGCCGCTGCTTCTTCTTGCGTGTCTTCGGGCGCCGCCATTTGCGCAATAAAATCGCCGGGCGCGCCATCAAGCAAGCGCCAGACTTTTTGCACAAAGCGCCATGCGCCCTCGATGCCATCTTGCGTCCATTGCACATCGCGCTCGGGCGGGCTGTCTGACAGCATAAACCAGCGCGCCGTATCGGCTCCGTAACGTGCAATAATGTCATCTGGATCAACAATGTTCTTTTTCGATTTCGACATTTTCTCAACCGCACCGACACGCACTTCTTGGCTCTTATCCGCTGCCAGCACTGCGCCATTGGCGGTGCGCTCAATCTCATCAGGAGCCAGCCAGCCCGCATCATCGCGATAGGTTTCGTGACACACCATGCCTTGCGTAAACAATCCGGCAAACGGCTCATCAAGCGCCACATGACCGGTTTTGTTCATGGCGCGGGTGTAAAAGCGCGCATAAAGAAGGTGTAAAATCGCATGCTCAACACCACCAATATATTGGTCGACCGGCAACCAATAATCGACCGCTGAGCGATCGGTTGGCGCGGTTTCGTTCAAGCCGGCAAAGCGCGCAAAATACCAACTTGAATCGACAAAAGTATCAAAAGTGTCGGTTTCGCGCATTGCCGCCGCGCCGCAGTTCGGGCATGTCGTCTGTTTCCAAGTCGGGTGATGCGCCAGCGGATTGCCCGGCTTTTCAAAGCTCACATCATCGGGCAGCGTAATCGGCAAATCAGCCCGTGGCACCGGAACGGACCCGCAAGCATCGCATAAAATAATCGGTATCGGGCAGCCCCAATAACGCTGTCGCGATATGCCCCAATCGCGCAAACGATAATTGACCTGTTTTTTGCCGCGCCCCTCGGCTTCAAAATCAGCGATGATTTTGTCGCGCGCAGCGGCCGGACTTAAACCGTCTAATGTCGCCGAATTGACCATCACACCATCGCCCGTATAGGCAGTATCGGTCACCTGAAACGCGTCATCATCTTGCGGACGCACGACAGTGGTCACGGGCAAATCATATTTCAGCGCAAAATCAAGGTCGCGTTGGTCATGCGCCGGACAGGCAAAAATTGCGCCCGTGCCGTATCCCATCAACACAAAATTGGCGACATAGACCGGCAAATGGCGGCTTTCATCGAGCGGGTGTTGGGCTTGCAATCCGGTATCAAAACCAAGTTTTTCGCCGCCTTCAATATCGGCCTCAGATGTGCCGCGCTTGGCGCAATCGGCGCGAAACGCCGCCAGCGCCTGATTGTCTTCGGCCAATTTAATCGCCAGCGGATGCTCGGGCGAGATGGCGCAAAAGCTCGCCCCATAAAGCGTGTCGGGGCGGGTTGTGTAAATTTCCAACGCTTCAAAATCGCCGACCGGCTCGGTGAGGGCAAAGCGACATTCAAGCCCCTCTGATCGGCCAATCCAATTGGCTTGCATGAGGCGCACTTTTTCCGGCCAGCGTTGGAGCGTGTCCAGCGCGCCCAATAAATCATCGGCGAAATCGGAGATGCGCAAAAACCATTGCGTCAATTGCCGCTGTTCAACCGGCGCGCCAGAACGCCAGCCCTTGCCATCAATCACCTGTTCATTGGCAAGCACGGTTTGGTCGACCGGATCCCAATTGACCGTGCTTTCGCGGCGGTCAACCAGCCCGGCTTCCAAAAAATCTAAAAACATGGCTTGTTCATGGCCGTAATAATCCGGGTCGCATGTCGCAAATTCGCGGCCCCAATCGATTGACAGGCCGAGCTTTTTCAACTGCGCGCGCATTGCGTCAATATTGGCGTAAGTCCATTTTGCGGGATGGGTGTTTTTCTCCATCGCGGCATTTTCAGCCGGCATGCCAAACGCGTCCCACCCCATCGGGTGCAACACATTATGGCCTTGCGCTTTTTTGA
>JAKMCZ010000132.1 GCA_022428185.1 Alphaproteobacteria bacterium
CCGATAAACGGGCGACCATCGGCGCTCATTGGGCGCAAACCGGCCCAGCCCTGCCCGTAATGCCAAACCACCTTGGCTGCCCCCTCCGGCAGTAAATGGGTGAAGAAGGCGCGCAATTGAGCGAGGCGACGCGGGTCAATGCGACGGTCGAAACCGGCAAATTCCGCCATTCCCAAAATACGCAAACGTTTGCCCAGGGGCGTTATGGCAATGTGCTGCATCGGGTCAACCAGCAAATGATACGGCCCAACGCCCTCAATCGGAGTCGCGTCAAGCGTCAGCGAATAACCTTTCGCCGGTCGTATCGGCAAATTTATGCCCAGCGGTTTGGTCAGTTGCGCCGCTGCGGCACCGGCAGCCAACACGACCTGACCTCTTATCTCTTCATCTTGCAGACGCACGCCGACAACTGCGTCGCCCTCAACCAACAGACTTTGCACTGTTTCGTTGAGGCGCATTTGACCGCCGCGTGCCACAGCCGCCGCCGCCAGACCGCTACAAAACTTGCGCGCATCACCGACGCCATCGCCACCAAAACGCAATGCCCCGATAAGGTCTTTAGCCGATTTAAGCGACGGTTCGCGCGCCATCAAATCGGCCTGCGTCAACGCCTCATAGGTCAACCCATTGACCGCCAACATATCGGCAAGGCGCAACGCGTCAGTGCGTTCAGCGTCAGAACGCAACAGCTTCAGCGTGCCCGGCGCAGCGGCTTCGTAATCAAGATTGAGGAATTGCTGCAAGGCCTCGGTTTGGCGGGTGGAATATTCGGCCAAGAAAAAATTGGCTTGTGTAATCGCGCGATATTTATCGCGTCGCGAATGGCGCAAAAACGAAGCGCCCCAACCCATCAAATCAGGCAATTGCGCAAGATGCAGCTTCATGGTTGCTTGCGGCTTCAATAATGAGGCCAATAAATGCCGCCCAATGCCTGGATTATTCCACGGATCCGGCAAGCTAGGATGCAGACCGCCGCCATTGGCAAAGCTCGCCCCGTGCGCGACATCGCTCTCGCTGTCAATCAGCAGACATGGCTTATTCCGCGCACTAAGCTCGTAAAAGCTGGTAACGCCCGCCAGCCCGGCACCGATAATGATTGTCAAATCACTCATAATATGACGGCAAATTAGCAGCTATCTGAGCGCTTAAACAGGCTAGACAATTGGCATTCCAAATGCCAAATTATTAGCCTGCATGAGGGGATATATATGTCTGACATCGAACTGATGGGCGCGCCCGGCTCGCCCTACACGCGCAAAATGTTGGCGCTAATGCGTTATCGCCATATCGCTTACAAAGTGCGTTGGCAGACCGTCCGTATGGACGACGAAACATTTTCGAAAGACCGCCCCAAGCCGAAAGTGCCGCTTTTGCCGACCTATTATCTGCCTGATGAAAAAGGTGAGATACAAGCGGTAACTGACAGCTCGCCCATATTGCGGCGTTTTGAAGATGAATTTGAAGGCCGCAGCGTCATTCCAAGCGATGCCGTTTTGGCTTTTTTGAATTGGCTGATGGAAGATTATGGCGATGAATGGCTGACCAAATCGATGTTTCATTATCGCTGGCATTATGAGGCCGACATTAAAAAAGCCGGTTCGGTTTTGCCGCGCTGGGGCAATCTGACAGGCTCTGATGCCGATATTGAACCGGTATCAAAATTCATCAGTGAGCGACAAATTTCGCGCCTATCTTATGTCGGCTCCAATGAGGTGACAAAGGAAACCATTGAAAACAGCTTCATGCGTTTCTTGACCTTGCTAAATGCGCATTTGCAAACCGCGCCATATTTATTTGGCGCGCGCCCAAGCTCTGCCGACTTTGCGATTTACGGGCAATTGACCCAATTGGCGGTCTTTGACCCGACATCGAGCGCCATTGTCACGGCGCAATTCCCGCGCATTTATGCGTGGGTGGAATTGATGGAAGATTTGTCAGGCCTCAGCGTCGCCGAAGATGGTAGCGACTGGCTCGACGCCTCAGCCGGGCTGCCGGATACACTGCTGGGTTTGATCGGCGAGATGGCCGAGCTTTATATTCCCTATCTCAAGGTCAATGCCGAGGCCGTGATGAGCGGCGCGGAACTGGTCGATGCCGAATTGGACGGACGCCCCTATCAGCAAAATCCGTTTACCTATCAGGCCAAATGCCTGCAATGGATTGGCGAACAATATACCGCCCTCTCCGATGATGACAAAACGCGGCTGGCCGAATTGACCCATGATATTGGCCTTGTCGAGGCATTGTCTTAGAGAGAAAGACCGCCATCTGCGATGATGGTTTGGCCTTGCACATAAGCCGCCAAAGGCGATGCCAAAAACATGGCAACCCCTGCCATATCTTCAGGCGTGCCGGCGCGTCGCAATGGTATGGCGCGCAACGCTCCCTGCATACGCTTTTCATTGTCGGTGGTAATTGCCGTTAATTTGGTCGGCACCAGGCCCGGTGCCAGGCCATTGACGCGAATACCATCACGCGCCCAAGCTTGCCCCAATGTTTTGGTCAGGCTGATGGCAGCGGCCTTCGACGCAGCATAAGCCGGATTGCCGATATTGGCTTGCATGCCGGAAATTGAACTGACGATGATAATCGCGCCATTGGTCGCCGCCAGCAGCGGTTTGAACTTGCTCGCGCAGGCCATCACACTGTCAATATTAACGTCCATGACATAATCCCAGCCGGGCTTTTCAAATTCTTCTTGCTGATAGCGCACCACGCCTTGCGACAGCACCAGCACGTCGAGCGTGTCAAACGCTGCCTCAACCGCTTCTATCGTTTCGTGTTTGGATACATCGACGCAGCTATAACGCAATCCGCTCATATCGCAGCCATCGGCAGCATCATAATCATCTGCCGAAGGGCGCGTGCCCCAAACATGCACATCAGAACCACGGCT
>JAKMCZ010000184.1 GCA_022428185.1 Alphaproteobacteria bacterium
ATCGCCGGACGTGCGCCGGTAATTTGCGACAGGCCGAAAGCCAGCCCAATCGCGGTTTTAGACGAAGCCGACAAAATCACCACCTGCTCTGCATCGCGATAATTTTCTTCCTGCAAGGCGTCGCATAGGCAAAACGACGTGCCGTAAAGCGGGTTCAACAGCGCGCGCAAATTATCAGCTTCCGCATTACCCGCGCCAACGCGGTCATAGCTATTATAAACAGCAGGCAGCTCACTGCGATGCGGCGTGCCGTCGACAAAGCGGTCATCGGTCACGCGCACCGGCAACATTTTCAAATAATCAGCCATCGGATAATAGCCATAGCAGCGCTCGCCGACTTCTAGATCAGGATTGGTGCTGGCGACGATTTCGCCAAAGCCCCTACCGGCACAATGCCCCATACATCTTCTTCACCCTCGGTTTGGCTCGGCGGGAAGAACTGCCAATAGCCGATTTGCTCACCAATCGCGCCATAGGTCACATTATTCGCAGTGAAGGAAAATCGTTCGATTTTCAGCAATACTTCGCCATCGGCGAGGTCGAAATCTTCGATGCTGTTGCGCGCATCGACAAGGCGGTTTTGGGTAATGTCGTTTTTATTGGTCTGAAACTCAGCCATATGCTCCTCCTCAGGCGGTTGCGTTTAATGTCTCGGACAGCTTCATCAAATTGCCGACCGCGTCAGGTGCTTTATCGCGTATTCTCATCAGAATATCCATTTTTTCTGCATCATCAGGGTCAATATTATGGGTTAGCTTCGTAAAACCATCGAGGCGATTGCCTCGTATCCATTGCCGCAACGGCTTGTCTTGCGTCCAATTATAGGAATTCATCATCGCCGCCAGCGTCATCGGCACAAAATCCTCCGCCGCATTGGGCAGGGGCACGACATTGCATAAGCGGTTTTTTTCATCGGCATCATCATAATGCGCCTCGACATAGGCAATCATTGAGCCGCTAAAAACCGGCATGAAACTGCGCACGGTTTGCGGGGTAATGACATCACCTTCAAAAACCGGCTTGGGTGTCATTTGTGGCATCGTGCGCGACAGGCTGGCCGAACAATCGACATGCACGATATCGGGGCCGGTTTCAATCTCGCCACCGTCCAGAACAATCTTATCGACTTCAAGCGCCGACACGCGCCCCATGCGAATAATGTTTTTAATACGGCGCAGCGCGTCTAATTCAGGCTGGCTGACCGTCGCCGCGTGGAACATGGTCGGGCGCACGGCTTTATCCAGCCGCCTTATGCAGTCGGCTTCTTCCAACCGGGCAAACATATCATCGACATTTTCTGCTGCCGCCAAAGCAGCAAGCTGATTGGCCTGATTGCCGAATGTATCGGCAAAAAACTCATCTGAATTCTGCGCAAATTCGCGGGGCAGCATCCACGCATCGCGCGGCATAATCCAGCGAATGGCGTCCGGCTCAACACCGGTTTGCAGCAGCCATAGACATGCATCCATGCCGGTTTTGCCGCCGCCAATGACCACATAACCTCTCGGTGTGTGCTTGAGGGTCGGCAAATCATTCAACGGCATAAAATCAACACCCTCAGCAATTGTGAAGGCGGGCGTATGTTCGGACGGAACGTCGACCGTCAAGCGAGTCGCATCAACCAATTTTTTATAACGCACTTTGGTTTCTTGCCCGCCGGTGATTGAGGTGAACACCCCATCGCCCTTAAAATCCGACATCGGGAAATAACGCACGCGCCCGCTGGGCAGAAGGGTTTGCTGCATCACATCGTCGTAATAAGCATTGACCTCAGCCCCCGAAGCCAAATCGAAAAGCCCTTTATTGAAGCCCACCTTATCTTTCTCAAAGCGGCTTAACTCGCGCGAAGCGACCCCGAAAAAAGCCGATGGCTGATGCAGTCGCACAAATGGATAAGCGACATTCCAATGCCCGCCCGGCTTGGCGTGGCGGTCAACCATCACCATATCAGCGTCCGTTTCACTCAACAGCGTATCGGCAAAGGCCATGCCCATTGCGCCACTGCCGACAATTAAATACTCGGTTTCAATCTCACGCATAACAACTCCTGCTTGCGACGAGATATAGGCTGAACTTAGGGAAAACCAGAAAATTGAGGCGTTTTATCGCCGTGACAGTCTCAATAATCAGCCATGCAGCGGCATTTGGAAAACCATGCCGCTTTGTGGCTCGTGCAAACCCAATTTGCTACAAATCAAATCGAAGATTTTATCGGCATTTTTTTTATCGACCAGAATGGTTACAATATCGTTTTCCGCCGCCGAGCCGAATTCGCGAAATGCAAACAAGTCTTCGGTTCGACCGGCTTCGACAAAAATTCCCAATATGTGTTTGTTGTCGTGCAACTCATTCATCAGTTGCAAGCCTTCGCCCTTATGCATGAAAGCGCCAATCTCGGTAATCATTTCTTGGCCTTTTTGGTTTTCGCTGCCGGACGGCGGGTCGCGGTTTTACGTTTTTTAGCGGGAGCCTTGCCTTTCGGCTTCTCAGCACCTGACAACACTTCCTCGGGGATATAGGTCGCAATGCGATCGAGCTTGTTCATAAACATGATACCCATGCCCGGCTTGTCTAACTCACCGGCCAAATACATAGCTTCGAACACTCGGTCGGCTTGTTCTTCAGAAACAATAATGCGCACCATTTCCTTTTGCTCGTCAATGGCGACCCCCATAAGCCCCATACGCTCGCGCACCCCCGTGCCACGCGCATAAGTAACCGTCGCGCCTTGCGCACCGACATTTTGCGCCGCTTTAACCACATTATCGGCCTGACTGGCCTGCACAATACAGGTGATAATCAGCGCATCAGTGAGATAGGTAATTTGTCTTTCGGCCAATTTAGCCTCCCTTAATTTGCGTCAGTGGCAGGCGCTTGTGGCTGCCTGAACCGAATATAAAGCCCCATGCTCAAAACGGCGATAATCGGGCCGATACTCGCCATGCTTAAAATGCCAAAACCCTCAACCGCTGATACCGCATTGCCGAGCCCAAGCCCCATTGCCAATACCAGGGGCACGGTCACCGGTCCGGTGGTCACGCCAGCGCTGTCCCAAGCCACATTGACAAATTCCTCGGTCGAGAAAAACGTCAATACCAGCGCGATGAGATAAAGCGGTATCAGCAACATGGCGAGGTCAATCTCAAACAGGATTTTAGCCATGCCCAGCGCGATACCGAAGGCCACGCCGGTAGCGACGGAATACATCAACATTGATTTTCTAAATGCGCCATTGGTCAAGTTTTGCACGGTTAAACCCAGTGCGTTGAGCGCCGGTTCGGCCAGCGTCGCGCCAAAGCCCATAAACCAAGCGAATAAAATCACCAGCACCAGCCCTAGCGCGGCAGAGTAAATCGGAGAAATCTCGCTAATAGCGACTTCCATAAAGGCGGCAGGCAAAACCGCGCCGGTTTGCGCACCAATCGCGCCCAACCCATAGGTCAGGCCAACATTGAACACGCACATGCCGATAATCGACAGCACCAGCCCGTAAGCGGTGAACAGTTTATTGGCTAGCCCTTCGCGCAAAACGATGAACAAAACAAACATCAAAAACAAGACCAGCGGCGCAATAGCGCGGACACCCAGAACAACTTCTTGTAAAGGCGATGCGCTCCAAATGCTCTGCTCGGCAGATACTGCGCTGCCCGCCGTGGCGGCAGCGACAACAATTTGTTCGGCACTGATTTGCGTGCTGACATAAAGCGATAACAATAAAACCGCGATAATCGGAAACAGCGAAGCCAGTGTGACCACACCAAATCCAGACAATGAATTGTCAGAGCTTTGACCGGCTGAATTGGCAATACCGATACCCAAAGACAGCACCAAAGGCACTGTTACCGGCCCGGTGGTAACCGCGCCGCAATCCCATGCCAGACCCAAAATGGCGCGCAAATCATTATTGGAATAAACAATAAGCGTAAGGCACAAAGTTAGCCCGACGGCGATGTAAATCATCGGCTTGAGCGACCAACCATAGATAAATCTGAGCGTGCCCAAAACCGCAGCCAGACCGACACCTGCGCCAACCAGCAATACCAATGGCAACGTCCAATTATTCAAAATTTCATAAAGATAAGGCGCACGGGTGACATCAACCGACACCCCGAAGGCCTGCAATGCGCCAATTGCCGGTTCGGCGAACGTGACGCCGACACCGAGAATGGCAATAATAATCAGCATAACCGGCATGCTGGCTTTTCGCGGCAGCTTGTCGCCAATCAGCGTTCCAAAAGGCATCAGGCCGACATTCAGCCCTTCCATAAACAAAGCGAGGCCGACAATCACCGCCGTTAGACCGCCGACGAGCAGCAGCGCGGCATCAACCGGTTGGCGCAGAATAATCAGTTGAAACAACACCAGATAGAGCGCGAGGGGGATAACCGCCTTCATTTGCTCCAGCACACGCACGCCCGAATAGGGCATGAGCAGTGCCATTATCTGTTCGAAGCCGAGACGCAAACGCTCCGGCTTGAGGCTGTCTTTTTTGCCCCGCACCGGTTTAGGCGTTAGATTATTATAACTTATCTCACGATGCCGAACCGCATTTGAGCGAAGCACTGACGAATAACGCAACATAGGCCTCTCCTTCGAATCGATGCCTTTAAGAAACTCTAGCGCATAGTCCGCGCCAAGTTCAAACGACTAGCCGGTAATGCGCTCGATTTTAAAGCCCATTTTTTCGACAAATTGATTGTTCTGCGCGACGCTCTCAGCCACTGAGGGGCGCGCGATACAGCGCTCAAAATGCGCCCGCAAGCTTGGGAAACGGTCGCTTGGCAGACCGAAACCGACCAAATCGAGGCTCATCATCTGTGACATTACGGCAATATCCGCGATTGAGAATATATCGCCTGCAAACCATTCCGCATCGCCCAATTGCGCTTCCAAATAAGGCAGCAAGACCTCGCTCAGAACGCCGAAGCCCTTGCTCGCAGCTTCGACATCGGCTTTTTTGCCCGAGGCAAGGTTAAAGAAAATCGGGCGAAATACACCCATGCCGACACGCCCGGCAAATTCAGAATCCGCCACTTCTTCAATCCATAAGGCGCGACCATAATCCTCAGCCTGCTGCGGATATAACGGCGGTTCAGGCTGCAGTTTTTCGAAATAGGCACAAATGGCCGAACTGTCATTTATCGCATAATCGCTATTGGACGCATCAGGCAATAAGGCTGGAATTCGCTTTAGCGGATTAATCGCTTCAAAACCTTCAGGCCAACCGAGTGGGCTGGGTCGAGGGTCATATTCATATTCAATGTTTTTCTCGCGCGCGACGATAACCGCCTTACGAACGAATGGTGACAGTGGAGCGCCAAATAATTTCATTTTATTCCCCCGAAATTTGCGCCGAGTGTGGACTATGACGCATGACAAAGCAATGTTAGGCTTAACGTCAAAGTGGGGGAAACTAGTGAGTATTATTTATCAAGCAAAATCCATTCGCACGATGAGCGCGCATCAGCCGCACGCGACCCATATCGCCGTGCGTGACGGTCATATTTTAGCGGTCGGCACAGCCCAAGACATTGACGGCTGGCAGACCGCTTGGGGGCCGCTTGAACTGAACACGGATTTCGCCGAGCGCACCCTATTGCCCGGCTTCATCGAAGGCCACAGCCATATGATGGAAGGCATGTTCTGGGATTATCATTATATCGGCTATTATGACCGCGAGGGGCCGGACGGCACGGTCTGGCCGGGTCTTAAGAGCATTGATGAAGTTGTTGAAAAATTGAAAGAAATTCAAGCCGCCCGCGACGATAAGGACACACCGCTGATTGCTTGGGGTTTCGACCCGATTTATTTCACCGACCGGCGCATGAATTCGCAAGACCTCGACGCCGTATCAACCGATTGCCCGGTAATTGTGCTGCATGCATCTTTGCATATTTTGAATGCCAATAATTTTGTGATGGAAGCGGCTGACGTAAAAGGCTCGGACAATAGCGAGTTTATCCGCCGCGATGATAACGGCCAACCGACCGGAGAGTTTCTTGGTCAGCTTGGCTATTATATGGCGATGCGAACGACTGGCATAAAC
>JAKMCZ010000193.1 GCA_022428185.1 Alphaproteobacteria bacterium
GTGCAGCTTTGGCTTTCACGAAGACGGCTTACAATCTGCGCTGACAGTGTGTAAAAAAATTGCTGCTCTGCCGACAAGTGACGGCATCGAAAAAGCGGCGGCTGAATGATGAATACGGGAAATGATAACGCGCTTTATATCGGCGAGGTGCGCCATGCGCGCTACCGCCCGCGCGCCCATCGTTTCAACTATCGCGTGTTTTCAGCTTTCTTGAATGTTGATGATATTGATCAAAACCGCCTCGGCCTCAAACTGCTCTCCATAGACAAGTTTAATCTGTTCAGCATCAGGCGGCGCGACCACGGCGCAAAAGACGGCAGTGCGCTGCGCCCATTTATCGAAAGCTTGCTATCGGAAGCCGGCCTTGATGCGCCCGAGGCAATTCACATTTTATGCTATCCGCGCATGTTCGGCTTCGCCTTCAATCCGCTGACGGTCTATTACTGCCGCGATAAGGGCAATGTCACGGCGATGGTTTATGAGGTGCGTAACACTTTTGGCGACGACCATATTTATATTGTCCCACTGGCCGGAGCCAATACCGACAAGCCGCAACTACATTTGCGCGATAAGCTGATGCATGTATCGCCTTTTATCGGCATGCAAGCGACCTATCACTTTTCTGCCGTGCCCCCCAATGAGACATTGCGTTTGGTTATCCGTGAAACGCAGGACGACGAACCGCTTCTCGTCGCCAGCTTTGTCGGCGCTCACCAGCCGCTTACCGACGCCAATTTATTCAAGGCGTTCATTAAGCACCCTTTGATGACCGTCAAGGTTTTGGTTGCAATCCACTTCGAAGCTGCCAAACTATTTTTAAAGGGCGTGCCGTATGTAAAGCGTCCTAAACCACCCCAAAGTCGGCACAGCATTTAGCGGCACGAAGGATAAAATGAGTAATGCGAAGCCCGATCATCGGGTTATTGAAAAACCGGCGGCAAAGCGAAGTGCCGCATTCAAAATCCTCTCGCTATTGCTGAAAAATCTCAAATTCGGCCAGCTCTTGCTCGCCATGCCTGACGGCGAAGTGATGACATTCGGCAAAGCCGGTAATGACGGACCGACAGTTTTGAACGTCAATGACGCTGCCTTTTTCAGTCGCACACTGCGCCACGGCGCAATGGGGTTTGCCGAGTCTTATATGGACGGCGAATGGACGTCGCCGGATCTGTCAAAACTGCTGATTTTGTTTAACCGCAATATGACCATGTTTCAGCAGACCATTGGCAAGAACCGCATGACGCAATGGTTCAATCGGGTCATTCATATTCTCCGCCCCAATACGCGCGATGGTGCAAAGCGCAACATTCACGCGCATTATGATTTGGGCAACGAGTTTTATGCGCTGTGGCTCGATACCACCATGACTTACTCATCGGCTCTGTTTCGCGATAGTCAGCAAGAACTCAGAGACGCACAAAACGAGAAATATCGTGCATTAGCCGCCAGCACCGGCATTGGCCCCGACGACCATGTGCTTGAAATCGGCTGTGGCTGGGGTGGCTTTGCCGAATTTGCAGCGCGTGAAATCGGCTGCAAAGTGACCGGTATCACTATTTCAAACGAACAATTGGCCTTTGCCCGAGACCGTATTGAGCGCGCCGGATTACAAGACAAGGTTGATTTCAAATTTTGCGATTATCGCGATTTGGACGAAAAGTTTGACCGCATCGTATCGATTGAAATGTTCGAGGCTGTCGGCGAAAGCTACTGGCCGACCTATTTCAATCAAATTTACAACTGCCTGAAGCCGGGCGGCCGCGCGGGGTTGCAAATTATCACTATCGCCAAAGAGCGTTTTGATAGCTATCGCAAGAAAACCGATTTCATTCAGCGTTATATTTTTCCGGGCGGCATGCTGCCCTCGCCTGAAAGGCTGGACAAGGAATTTGCTGCCGAGAATTTGGAATTGGTGGCGCGCGAAGACTTCGCTGCGGACTACGCTCGAACACTGGCCGAATGGCGACATCGCTTTCTTGATGTCTGGCCGGAAGTGCAAGCACTTGGCTTTGAAACGCGCTTTCGCAATATGTGGGAATATTATCTGGCCTATTGCGAGGCCGGTTTCACAACCGGCTCGATAGATGTGTCACATTTCACGCTGGCGCGCCGCTAACGTTTCATAAAACGCCCAGCCAATTTCACATAAGTGCTTCGTGGCAAAACATTCAACACACGCAAAAACCATGCAAAGCGACGCGGAAAAGAAATATGCGTCCGATTTTTGGCAAGCCCATTGGCGATGCGTCGCGCTGCCTCATCGGCGTCGATGATAAACGGCATGGGAAACGCATTAACATCGGTCGCAGGGGTTTTGACAAAACCCGGCGCAATCATCGACACGTGCACGCCGCTTGGTTTCAAATCCATCGCCAATGACTCGCCCATATTGAATAGCGCTGCCTTAGACGCGCCATAAGCTGCAGAGGTCACCAATCCGCCATATCCGGCGACAGAAGAGACCAGCGAGATATGTCCTTCGCCACGCGTCACCATAAGCGGAACCAGCGCCGCCAATCCGTTGACCGTGCCGGTGAGATTGACTTCGAATGTCCGATCAAATGCGGTCGGATCAAATTCAGGTAAGGCGGTCGGTAAGTAAATGCCCGCATTCATAACCCCCAAAGCAATCGGACCTAGCTGCGCTTCAATATCTGCAACCGTTTGCGCCATCGCAGCGCGGTCGGTCACATCGCACACAAAACCGTGAATATTGGCATGGGTGGCGGCGACCGCCTGCAATTCGCTGTCGCGCCGCGCCGATATGGCGACCTGCCAGCCGCGCCTCGCCAATTCTTCAGCCAGTGCCGCGCCGATGCCCGACGATGCGCCGGTTATCCACGCGCAACCATGTTGCGGTGTCATAATTTCCATAGTCACCTCCGAAGGTGTTTAAGGGTGTCGCCACTCTTTACGCGGTAAAATGCGCGATGGATTTACCTGCTGCACCACTAGTGTATTACCGCCGCGCGCAAACTCGGTTTTCACCCACTGACCGCTATCGGTATACCAAATATCAATCCGCAGCTTACCCTTTAGTCGAAAGCGCGTCGCCTGAACCGGTTTCTTATCAATGCTCAATGTTTCAACGCCGATGGTTTCAACCTCGGTCGCCAACAAACGACCGTCTTGCGAACTGATGAGCGCGCTTTGACGGATAAAATTCGGATTGAAATAGCTGGTCGATAAAAGCGGCGTGTCAAGATTGTCTTCAAAACGCGAGCCGCTGCCAACATAACGCCCGTTTTCAAACCGCAAATCGACGGCAACGTCTTCGCCATTATTATCAGTGCGCGACTTCAGCGATAAAAGCTGCCCGTCGCGCCAAACTTCGCGATTATCATGCAAATATTTGAAAAGCGGGATTGGGCCGAGCTTAAAGTCAATTTCGATATGCACATCGACAATCAACTCGCCCTTGTTCGAGCGACTGAACTCAAGCATTTGAAACCCAAGCGGTTTGCCCTTGCGCGTAATCTCATAGGCCAGTTGCCCGCTTTCGGGCACTCCGCCAAGCCAATCACGCGACACGGAATCGGCCATTGCTGGCGATAAGAGCAGACTAAAAAGTAAGAAAGCAGAATTAACGCGCGAAAAAATCGCGCGCAAGGCGTCCAAGACTATCGGTAAATCTAAGCGCACCATCTGTCACCGCCAAGCAAATACAATCTTCATTTCCCTCAGCGCGCGGACGATGTTGAATATGCTGATCCGCTAAAGCCAACTGACCGCGCTCGTATAGTCGGTTACCATCACGAAACGCCCCACGCAAGACAAGAGTCGCCTCAATACCACTATGAGTGTGACGCGGTGCAGATT
>JAKMCZ010000198.1 GCA_022428185.1 Alphaproteobacteria bacterium
CTTTATGAGCGTGCGTTAAGCGATTTGCAGAGCGGCGATTATCAAGGCGCGCGGGTTGATTTTGCTTCTCTGGTTGCGCGGTTCCCGTCGCATAAAATGGCCGGTCATGCGCAATATTGGTTGGGTGAAACATTTTATGTGCAGCGCCAATATAAGCAAGCCGCGCAAGCCTTTCTGGCCGGTTACACGACCTATGCCGCCAGCAAAAAAGCGCCTGACAGTCTGTTGAAATTGGGCATGACGCTGAACGCATTGGGTGAAAAGAAAACCGGTTGCGACGCGTTTGCCGAATTAAATGCCAAATTCCCCGATGCGCCCGCCGCCGTTGCCAAGCGCGCACAAATCGAGCGCAAACGAGCCGGTTGTGCCTCTTAAACCGACGGCGCAAACGCTTTTGGACGCTCTGACACCGTTTGGCGCGGACGCGCATCTTGCCCTGGCCGTGTCGGGTGGGGGCGACTCGATGGGGTTGCTGGCTCTGGCTGCGCAATTACAAAATACCGACACGGCGCCACGCTTTTCTGTTTTGACGATTAATCATGGGTTGCGCGCGCAAGCGGCTGAAGAAGCGGCACAAGTGGCTGCGATGTGCAAAAAACTGGGGCTGCCGCATGCAATTTTAGCGGCTGACGAGCGGCTGGGCGCGACTGATATTCAACAACAAGCGCGAAATCTGCGCTATCGGCTGATGGCGCAATGGTGTGCAGACAACCAAGCGCAAGGCGTTGTTCTGGCACATCACCGCGATGACCAAGCAGAAACAGTATTGATGCGACTGGCGCGCGGCAGCGGCATTAACGGATTGGGCGGCATGGCAGCCAAGCAGGTTTTGCACACCGCGCAGGGGTCGCTTTTGTTATTGCGGCCTTTTTTGGCTTTCGCCGGAGTAGATTTAAAGGACTGCGCGCACCAAGCCAGTTTGCCGGTAATTGATGACCCGAGCAATCACGATAGCCAGTATGAGCGGGTGCGCTGGCGACAAATTTTGCCGCTTTTGGAAGCTGAGGGGCTGGGCGCAGAGCGGTTGGCTGCAATGGCTGATGAGATGCGCATGGTGCAGGCCGCGCTGGACAATAAGCTTGCAAATTGGCTCGACCGTCATGCCGATTGGCACGACTATGGGGTTCTGTCGGTGCCGCGCAACGATTTTGATGCTTTGCCGGTGCCGCATAAGCAGCGTTTTATCGGTCGATTTGCGCAATATTTCGGCCAGCATGCACATCCGATAAAACAAAAAAAGACCGACCGACTATTGCGACATATTGACGACACGGCGCATGGTGCATCTGTTTTGGGTGGCATGCATGTGCGTTGGCGAAAAGCCAAATTGTTTTTGGGGCGCGAGGCGGCGGCTTGCCCGACCGCCCTTATGGCGCCGCATACGGACGTTGTTTATGATTGGCGCTTCAAACTTACGGCCAGTGAAAATGCCGAAAACCTAAAGCTGGCAGCGCTTGGCAGCGCCGGTGTCGCCTCAATGCGCGCGCGCGGTGTGGTGTTTGATGACACCGTTCCGACGGCCTATTTTGCGGCGCTTCCGGGTATTTTTGACGGCGATAATTTGCTCGATTGTCCGCTCGTGCCGGTGCCCGATGCGACGCTCAAACCGGTCAAATTGGGCGGCATTTTTCATAAAAGTCTCTACCGCGACATTTTGCGGGGCGGTCAAAGCTAGAGGGGACTGGAAAATAGGCGCGTGCATGCCTATATTCTTATTAACAGGCGAAGCTGTGTAAGCTGCGCCCAACGCAAAGGTGAAACGATGAATGGTATGAGAAATATTGCTGTTTGGTTAGTTGTCGGGCTGATGTTGTTCACCCTGTTTAATGTTTTTCAGGGTCCGTCAGAACAATCGTCGAGTCGAAACATTAATTTCTCGCAATTTATTGCTGAGGTTGATGCCGGAACTGTGGCCTCCGTCACCATTGAGGGCGACGCCATTATGGGTAAATATTCAGACGGTTCATCGTTCAACACATATGCGCCGCCTAATGACCCGTCTTTGGTTCAACGTTTACAAGAGCGCGGCGTATCCATTACCGCCAAACCCGACAGTTCAGGTTCGCCGACACTTTTGGGTGTGCTGATTTCTTGGTTCCCCATGCTGCTGCTTATCGGCGTTTGGGTGTTTTTCATGCGACAGATGCAGGGCGGCGGTCGCGGCGCGATGGGCTTTGGCAAATCGAAAGCCAAGCTCCTCAATGAAGCGCATGGCCGCGTGACCTTTGATGATGTCGCTGGCATTGATGAAGCCAAAGATGATTTGCAGGAAATTGTCGAGTTTTTGAAAGACCCGACAAAGTTCCAGCGTTTGGGCGGACGTATCCCTAAGGGTGCTTTGCTGGTCGGCCCGCCCGGTACCGGTAAAACACTGCTGGCGAAAGCCATTGCGGGCGAGGCAAATGTGCCGTTTTTCTCAATTTCCGGTTCGGATTTTGTCGAGATGTTTGTCGGTGTCGGTGCCAGCCGCGTGCGTGACATGTTTGAGCAAGCCAAAACCAATGCGCCTTGCATTATCTTTATTGATGAGATTGATGCGGTCGGTCGCCATCGTGGTGCCGGTCTCGGCGGCGGTAACGATGAGCGCGAACAGACATTGAACCAATTGCTGGTTGAAATGGACGGCTTTGAAGCCAATGAGAGCATTATTCTGATTGCCGCAACCAACCGCCCTGACGTGCTTGACCCGGCGCTATTGCGCCCTGGTCGGTTTGACCGTCAAGTGGTTGTGCCCAATCCCGATATTATTGGCCGTGAGAAAATTCTCAAAGTGCATATGAAAAAAACGCCTTTGGCCTCTGATGTTGATGCGCGCACCATTGCGCGCGGCACGCCCGGCTTTTCCGGTGCCGATTTGGCTAATTTGGTCAATGAAGCGGCCTTGCTGGCGGCGCGTCGTGCCAAGCGACTGGTTTCCATGCAGGAATTTGAAGATGCCAAAGACAAGGTGATGATGGGTGCAGAGCGCCGTTCAATGGTGATGACCGATGACGAAAAACGTCTGACTGCCTATCACGAAGGTGGGCATGCGCTGGTTGCTTTGAATATGGCAGCCTCAGACCCGGTTCATAAAGCGACGATTATTCCGCGTGGCCGTGCTTTGGGCATGGTGATGCGTCTGCCTGAGCGCGACCAAGTGTCGGTCACGCGCGGCAAAATGAAAGCCGATTTGGCGGTCGCTATGGGCGGTCGTATCGCCGAAGAATTGATTTTTGGCGAAGAAAAAGTCACCTCAGGCGCATCGTCCGACATTCAGATGGCAACAAATATGGCAAAAGCCATGGTTACCCAATATGGCATGAGCGAAGAAATGGGCCCATTGGCTTATGGCGAGAACGAGCAAGAGGTTTTCCTCGGTCATTCGGTCGCGCAAAAACAAAATATGTCTGAAGACACGCAGCGCAAAATCGATTCTGAAGTGCGCAAGCTGGTCGAAGAGGGCTATGAGATGGCACGCAAAATCTGCACCGATAAAATGGAAGATTTGCACAAGATTGCCAAAGGCTTGTTGGAATATGAAACGCTGAGCGGTGACGAGATTATCGGCCTTTTGAAAGGTGATGTGCCGCATCGCCCGGAAGATGATAACGCGCCCAAAAGCGGCGGGCCCTCTTCGCCGTTCCCAACAACCGGCTCGACTGGTGTGGGTGGTGCCGAACCACAAGGCACATAAGCCGCGTTTTTGGGCGTCTGATGACGCAAATTTTTGGCATTCTAAATATCACCGCCGACAGTTTTTCTGACGGCGGTGAATTTTTGTCGCCCGATAAAGCGCGCGCCCAGGCTAGAAAATTGATTTCTGACGGAGCGCATGTGCTTGATGTTGGGCCAGCCTCCAGCCACCCCGATGCGGGCGATGTTGCGCCCGAGACAGAGATTGAGCGCTTGGCCTCGGTTTGGCAGGCATTGGAAAATTTAGGCGCGCCGATAAGCGTCGATAGTTTTCGACCCGAAACACAACGCTGGGCAATGGCGCATGGCGCATCTTGGTTGAACGATATTAACGGCTTCGCCGCGCCTGACCTGTATGATGAATTGGCTGATTATGACGGGCGCTTGGTCTTGATGCATGCCATTCAAGCCAAAGGTATTGCGACGCGAGTGGCGCCGCCAGATGGCGATATCTGGGCGCATATTTTCCGCTTTTTCGAGGCTCGGCTGGCCGCCATGACGGCTTCTGGCGTGGCGCAAGAGAAAATCGTGCTCGATCCGGGTATGGGCTTCTTTCTGGGCAATAGACCCGAAACATCGATGCAGGTATTGAGCGGTCTTAATCGCCTCAAAGCCGAGTTTGGTATGTCCGTGCTGGTATGCGTGTCGCGCAAAAGCTTTTTGCGCGCTTTGTCGGGCGTATCGGTGGCGGATAGCGGCCCGATATCGCTGGCGGCGGAAATGCTGGCACTTGAGCAAGGGGTTGATTTTATCCGCACGCATGATGCCAAACAGCTTTCGGACGCGATAGATTTACGTCGCAATTTGGCGACACATACCTAAAAAGTAATAAACTGCAACAGCTTGTGATTTGCCCTATGACACGGCTTTTTGCGAGAAAAGGGCATGATTAGAAAATATTTTGGCACTGATGGTATTCGCGGCCGCGTGAATGGCGAGAAAATGACCGCTGAAACCGCCTTGCGCTTGGGCATGGCGGCGGGGCGCTATTTCCGCCGTGGCGAGCACCGCCATCGTGTGGTGATTGGCAAGGATACGCGGCTTTCCGGTTATATGATTGAACCGGCACTGGTGGCCGGTTTTACATCAATGGGCATGGACGCGTTTTTGTTTGGCCCGATACCGACGCCGGCCGTGGCCTTTCTCACCCGCTCTTTGCGCGCCGATATTGGGGTTATGATTTCCGCCTCACATAATGAATTTGAAGATAATGGCATCAAGCTGTTTGGCCCTGATGGCTATAAGCTGTCTGACAGTATCGAATATGAGATTGAACAGCTTATGGACGCGCCGCCCAGCGAATTGGTGCCGGCCGCCGAGCTGGGGCGCGCCAAGCGGATTGACGACAGCCAATCGCGCTATATCGAATTTGCCAAGCGCACCTTCCCGCGTGAGTTGACGCTGGACGGCATTAAGCTGGTTATCGATTGTGCCAATGGGGCGGCCTATAAGGTTGCGCCAACCGCGCTTTGGGAATTGGGTGCCGAAGTGGTGTCTGTGGGCGTAGAGCCGGACGGCTTTAACATTAACAGGGATTGCGGTTCGACCGATACGGCCACGCTGGCCGACAGGGTTCGCGCCGAAAAGGCCGATATTGGCATTGCGCTTGATGGCGATGCTGACCGGCTGATTATTTGCGATGAGACCGGCAGAATGATTGATGGCGACCAGCTTATGGGGCTGATTGCCGGTGACTGGCAACGCCGCGAAATGCTGAGCGCGCCGGGCATTGTTGCGACGGTTATGTCGAATTTGGGACTGGAGCGGCATTTGCAGGGCAGCGGGTTGAGCCTTGCGCGCACGCAAGTTGGTGACCGCTATGTGGTTGAGCATATGCGCCAGCACGGGTTTAATCTGGGCGGCGAGCAATCGGGCCATATGGTGATGAGCGATTTCGGCACTACGGGCGATGGCCTTGTCGCCGCGCTGCAAGTGCTGGCGGTGATGAAGCAGACCGAGCGTCCGGTGTCTGATTTGTGCCGCGTGTTCGATCCGGTGCCGCAAATTTTAGAAAATGTGGTTTTTTCTGCCGGTGTGCCGTTGGAAAATGAAGAGGTGCTGGCCGCCATTAGCGCCGGTGAGCAAAAGCTTGGCAATACGGGCCGTCTGGTTATCAGAAAAAGCGGCACTGAGCCGCTTATCCGCGTTATGGGCGAGGGCGATGATGCCACGCTGGTGCAAAATGTGGTGGCTGAGATTGTCGGCTCCATTCAATCGGTCGCTGCGTGAGCGCGCCACCCGCTTCCATAAATCCATCTTTAGGTAAAGTTCTTGTCGTTGCCGGTTCTGACAGCGGCGGCGGCGCAGGCATTCAGGCCGACATCAAGGCGGTGATGGCGCAAGGCGGCTATGCGACCACGGCAATCTCTGCCCTGACCGCGCAAAACACGCTGGGCGTGCAAGACATTCTGCCCGTGCCGGAGGCGTTTGTGGCGCGCCAAATGACCTCGATTTTAAGCGATATCGGTGCCGACTGCATGAAGACCGGCATGTTGGCCTCGCGCGCCGTGATTGAGACGGTGGCTGAAACGCGCGCTGAACTGGCCCCCAAATTGCCGATGATTATTGACCCGGTGATGGTTGCCACCTCAGGCGACCGGCTGGTGGAAGACGATGTGATGGATACTCTGGCGGCGCTGCTGGTCAATCAGGCTTTCGTCGTCACCCCCAATTTGCCCGAGGCCAGCTTGTTGACGCGCCGCGATGTCGACACGCCCGACGATATGAAACGCGCCGCCGACACGCTGATGGAGGCGGGGGCGCATGCCGCGCTGATTAAGGGTGGGCATGGTTCCGGCAGGGTGGTGACCGATTTGCTCGCCATGCAATCGGGCTTTGAGATATTCGAGCATGAACGCATTGAGACCACCAACACGCACGGCACCGGTTGCACACTGGCCTCGGCGTTGAGCGGGCAAATCGCCAATAAATTGGCGGGCGCGATGGTCGACGGACACGCGGATTATGATTCCGCTGCTGCGGATAAAGCGGAAAATGCTACAGATTTTAAATCTGCTGCGCCAAATAGCGACGGAAAACCCAGCGATGCGATGTTGAAAGCGGCGACCGAAACCGCGCTGGCCTACGTCCACCAAGCCATCATCTCCGCCCCCAATATCGGCGGCGGCAATGGGCCGCTAGCGCATTAGCCCTTTAGCCAGCAGCTTTCGCATCAAACGCTGATAGGGGACATCTTGCGCTTTGGCCTCGGCCTTCAGCATCGCCAGCCATGTCTTGTTTAACTGCGTTGGCTTCTTCCAGAATGTTTGCAGAAAAGTTCACCGAATCCCAATCAGATGTGAGTCCGCTTTTACCAATACAGTAGTAAAGTGTTGCGGCAGCTTCTCCGCCGTCAAGGTATGCTTGGCTCCGTTTGACCCCATTCCGGTTTGACATCGCAGATTGTTGGACCAAATTTCCTGTTGGATCTATCGCGTCGAAGGCTCTTATAGTCGCTGCTCCGATTTTTACTTTACTCCAATTTCTTGCATTTCTTCCGCAGACAAAGAAATTGAGCATTATGGCAACAAAATGGGTGAAAAAACCCAGTACATATGCATCCTCGAACATTTCTTTTGGCAAGAGAAACTAGCGGTTCTCTTTTTTTGCTCGTATGCGCTCTGAGAAGAAAGGAAGCTCAATAAGCATTCTTATTTGAACGCCTACATCGAAGCTTTTCTGCTTGTAAGATTTGAAAAACATTTCCACCCTCGTTTTTTGTTCTTGTTAACAGTTAGCTAAAGTCGGTTTTGTTTTGCTGGCAACCCCCAAGATTCTATTTGCCCGACTCGGTGTTTCCCCCTATATCCCCTAGTGGGACACCTCTCCCCAACGAGAGGCAACTATCTGGAAGGGTAGAGAGATGAAAGAGACCATTCAGAAGCCGGATTTGCGTCCGGCACGACCTGATTTTTCCTCCGGGCCTTGCGCCAAGCGACCCGGTTATTCCTTAAAAGCACTGGAAGATGCGGTTTTAGGCCGCTCGCACCGTTCTAAGCCCGGCAAAGCCAAGCTGGCTGACGCGATTGATAAAACCCGCGCCGTTTTGGGCGTGCCGGACGATTATCGCATCGGCATTGTGCCGGCCTCGGACACGGGCGCTTATGAAATGGCGATGTGGAGCCTGTTGGGCGCGCGGGGCTTGGATATTCTGGGCTGGGAAAGCTTCGGCAAGGGCTGGATTACCGATGCGGTGAAGCAGTTAAAACTCGATGATATTCGGGTTTTGGAAGCCGATTACGGCGCGCTGCCCGATTTATCGCTGGTCGATTTCGCCCGCGATGTCGCCTTTACATGGAACGGCACAACCTCGGGCGTGCGCGTGCCGAATGGCGATTGGATTAGCGATGAGCGCGGTGGGCTGACGATTTGCGATGCCACATCGGCGGCCTTCGCTATGGATTTGCCGTGGCGCAAGCTCGATGTCACCACCTATAGCTGGCAAAAAGTGCTGGGCGGGGAGGGCGCACATGGCATGCTCATTCTGTCGCCGCGCGCGGTCGAGCGGCTGGAAAGCTACACGCCGAGCTGGCCGCTGCCAAAAATTTTTCGCCTGACCAAAAACGGCGCGCTGATTGACGGTATTTTCAAGGGCGAGACGATTAACACGCCATCTATGCTGGCGGTTGAGGATTATCTCGACACGCTTAATTGGGCCGATAGCGTTGGCGGGCTCGGCGGTCTGCTGGGCCGCGTCGATGCCAATAATAAGGTGCTGGACGATTGGGTCGAGGCCACTGATTGGGTCGCCAATTTGTGCCAAGAGCCGGTCAATCGCTCGACCACCAGCGTGTGCCTTAAAATCGTCGATGCCGATGTGCTGGCGATGGACGATGACGCGCAAGCCGCGCTAGCTAAGCGTTTGGCTGCACTGCTTGATGAAGAAGGCGTCGCTTATGATATCGGCGCTTATCGCGATGCGCCCGCCGGGCTTCGCATTTGGGCCGGTGCAACGGTTGAGGCCTCAGACCTCGCCGCACTGACCCCGTGGCTCGACTGGGCCTTTTCTACCGCAAAAATGGAGGCACAAAATGCCTAAAGTACTGATTGCAGATAAAATGAGCCCGGCTGCCGAGCAGATTTTCAAAGATCGCGGCGTCGATGTTGATGTGATTACCGGCCTTGATAAGGACGAATTGATTAAAATCATCGGCAATTATGACGGCATGGCGGTGCGCTCTTCTACCAAAGCCACGCCGCCTGTGCTGGAAGCCGCGACCAATATGAAAGTCATCGGCCGCGCCGGTATCGGTGTCGATAATATCGACCTGCCCGCCGCCACGCAAAAAGGCATTGTGGTGATGAACACGCCGTTCGGCAATTCCATCACCACGGCAGAGCACGCCA
>JAKMCZ010000199.1 GCA_022428185.1 Alphaproteobacteria bacterium
GTATAATCGCGCCGGCGGAAACCCCGGATTCTGAATACCCGATGGTGCTGACGACCGGACGCCAGCTCGAACATTGGCACACTGGTTCAATGACCCGGCGAGCGCATGTGCTTGACACTGTTGAGCCGCAAGCGAACGCCTCTTTGCACCCGCGGACAATGCATAAATTGGGCGTTGTTGCTGGCGAAATGATCACGATTGAAACACGTCGTGGTTCTATTTCGATTATGGCACGTGCTGATAAAGCTGTGTCAGATGATATGGTGTTTGTGCCATTTGCCTATGTTGAGGCGGCGGCGAACATCCTTACCAATCCGCAGGTTGATCCCTATGGCAAGATCCCGGAATTCAAATTTGCCGCTTGTCGGGTGAGTAAACAGAGCGCTTTGGCGGCTGAATAAGCGCGATCTGGCTGCATCCTGTGTTGCATTCCGGCTTTCATGATTAAAACGCATAAAAATGACGGCGCCAATACGGCGCCCTCATTTTTATGCGGCAATCTTCGCCGCGTCAGTTGATATCCAGATCGAACATGCCTGCCCGCCGCATATGGCCATCAAAGCGCAATTCATGCCCAATTGGGGGATGCGCGCGCTGGTTACAGTCCATGCGTTCACAAGCGGCACAGCCAATGCCAATTGGTTCCAGATTTTTTGGTTTGCCGATATCGATGTGATCGGCATAGATAATGTCGCGCGCATGATGCAATTCGCATCCCAACGCCACGGCAAATTCGGTGGTTTCTTCTGATACAGCTGACCACAAGGGCGGCACTGTTCTGGCAAGGGTGAAAAATTTCTGCCCACCGGGAAGCTCAACCGCCTGTGTCAAAATTTTTTCAGGGGTGCGAAAAGCTTTATGCACTGCCCATTTGGGGCAGGTGCCGCCATGTATGGCAAATTGCATACCGGCAGCAGCTAGCCGTTTGGAAATGTTGCCAGCATCATCGACCCGCACGAAAAAGAACGGTATGCCGCGCTTATGCGATGCGTTCAAAGTGGTCAGCCGGTGGCAAACCTGTTCCAGCGATGTATCGAAACGACGACCAAGCAAATCCAGATCATAACGCAGATTTTTGGCTGATTCGTGAAACGCGTCATAGGGCATCATGACCGCGCCAGCAAAATACGCCGCCAATGTGACCTTCAGCAATGACACGGTCTGCTGATCATCGCTGTCCAGTTTGGCGCAGATCTCATCCAGAATCGGCTGTTGGCTGAGCAGCGCATATTGGACCAGCAAATGAAACTGGCGCTGTGGCCGGCGTAACGCTTCGCTGAGCAGGATTTCGCGGCGATGCTGGTCGTAGCGGCGCAGCTGGTTTTGCATCACCTTGACCGGCAATACCCGAACCCGCAAGCCAGCTGTGCTGTTGATATGGTTGGAAATATTGGCCAGTGGATTTTCCATGGCGGTTTTCTCGCCGCTATTGCCCTGAAACATAATGCCTGCCTTTTCGCACAAAGTTTCGGCGGCATCTTCAAGCACCGCAAAATAATTATTTTGTGACTGTAAAAACTCGCGCACCCGCTCAACCGGGGCATTGACCTTGGTCATCATCCGGCCATCGCCGGTTGTGACCTCAATTTCATCGCGTACTTTTCGATAGGCCTGAAACAGCGTGAAAATGGCACGCGCGGCGCCCGGGGCAGCGGTGATCATGTCCTGAATTTCGCGCCGCGGGACACGTTCATCCGCCAATAGCGGGTCGGTAAAAATTTCGGTAATTGAGGTGTTTAATGCGGCGCTGTCATCCTCGGCAAATTCCTTGAGGTCAATGTCAAAGCTATTGCCGAGGCGTAATAAAAGCGCGACGGTCAGCGGGCGCTGGTTATGCTCGAGAAGATTCAGATAGGACGGGCTGATATCCAGAATTTCGGACATTGCCGTCTGCGACAGCTCCATTGATTGGCGCAACCGGCGTAATTTGTGGCCAACCAGAATTTTTTCCTGCACACTATGCCTCCTGCGGAATAGGTCTCCTAAATGCCCGTTATGGCTCAGTTTGCTGAGGCGTTACGGGTTTGTTACCACAATATTAGGGAGGTCGCGGGCCTTTGTAAAATGAAAATGTAAAAAATTTACAATTTTCACATTTTCTCTTTTTTCCTCGCTTTCGTGACCCTTTTAGATGATTTTACTAGTGTGTTTTGGCGTTTTCGCGAACGCAACGCTAAACCAAAATGCCGCAGATGCGGATCTCCAGCCGTTGGAGTGCCCATCAAACTGGCAGAATGCGTCGCAGATATTGGGCAGATATTGCTAGGAGATTGTCAGATGAAGATGCTTATTTTGGGTGCATCATATGGGTCGTTATTGTCCACAAAACTGCTGATGGCAGGGCATGATGTCA
>JAKMCZ010000202.1 GCA_022428185.1 Alphaproteobacteria bacterium
CCGGGCGATACGGGCGGGCCGATGTTTTATGGCGATATGGTCGGTGCCGATAAGATATTGGCGACCATGCAGGCTTTGGCGGCAGAGACTGACGCTGTCCAACCGGCCCAAACGCTTTTGGCACTGGCGGAAAATGGTGGGCGATTTGTTGATTTGGATTTAGGCGGTTTGAAAACCGGCTAAACTTTGACGCCTAATCGACGAACGCGCGTTCAATAACAAAATCGGCCGGTTCGGAATTGGCCCCTTCCTTGAGGCCGTTTTCTTCCATCAGCGCTTTTAATTCCTTGGTCATATCAATCGAACCGCAAATCATGGCGCGGTCGCTTTCAGGGTTGAGCGGCGGCACGTCCAAATCGGTGAACAGCGTTCCCGCGCGCATCAGCTCGGTGATGCGTCCTTCATGCTCAAATTTCTCGCGCGTGCAGCTTTGGTAAAGCCGCAGCTTACCGCGTCCCAATTCACCGATATCGGCATCGGCTAAAAACCCATCGACTGTCTCGCTACTATAGGCCAGTTCAGCGACTTCGCGGCAGGTATGGGTAACGATAACCTCATCGAATTTTTCGTATGTTTCAGGGTCCCGAATGAGACTGGCAAACGGCGCAAAACCGGTGCCGGTCGAAAACATGTATAGCCGCTTGCCGGGCTTTAAAGCGTCGAGCACCAATGTGCCGACCGGTTTTTTACCCAACAGAACATGGTCGCCGACGGCAATTTTCTGCAATTTGGAGGTTAGCGGCCCGTCGGCCACCTTGATTGAATAAAATTCCAGCGTGTCGTCCCAGTTCGGACTGGCGACACTATAGGCGCGCAAAAGCGGCTTGCCGTTATCTTGATTGAGGCCAATCATAATGAACTCGCCAGAGCGAAACCGAAAGCTTGTCGGGCGCGTGCAGGTAAATTTGAACAAACGGTCAGTATAATGTTCGACGCTTAATACCGTTTCTTCGCTTGGCGCATTGCTCATAAAGCCACCTCAATCATTGAGCGAAATCATTGAGCGCGTTTATATCGCAAAGCACGACCGGCCGCAAAGCTATTTTCCAAATAATTTTGCATTAATCTTTATACTACAAAATATTTTGTTTTAATTGTTTCTGGCACGCATGCCGCCATCAACCGGAATGGCAACACCGGTAATATAGCTGGCCGCCGGCAAGCACAGCGACAGCGTTATATGTGCCACTTCTTCCGGCTCGCCATAGCGGCGCAAAGCGGTGCGCCGATGCGCAAAAGTCGCCTTGTGCTCATCGGGTATCGCCTCGGTAATGCCGGTATGAATAGGGCCCGGGCATACCGCATTGACGGTGATGCCTTGTTTACCAAGCTCAATCGCAAGGCCTTTGGTAAGCCCGATAATGCCGTGCTTGGCGGCCGTGTAGGGCGAATTTCCGGCGCTTCCGCCCAGACCTTCGGTCGAGGCAATATTGACGATCCGCGCCGCATCTGAGTTTTTTAACGCGATCAGCGTTTCGCGGATAAGCACTTGCGGGCCTTCCAACATTACAGCAAGGCTTATCTCCCAATTGGCCGGATAATCGGCCCCGTCAATCGGCGAGGGCAATGCCATGCCGGCATTATTGACGACAATATCCAGACCGCCGAAATCATCAATTATGGTTTTCGCCGTTTTGGCGATGGCCGCATTATCGCTCATATCCATCGCATAGGCTTTGGCGGTGGTGAAACCGGCGGCTTCAATTTCGCCGACAATGTTGTCGCAAGCCGCTTGGTCTAAATCGGTGACTGCCACATGCGCGCCTTCGCGAGCCAGCAAATGCGCTGTGGCGCGTCCCATGCCGCTGGCCGCGCCGGTGACAATTGCTTTCTTTCCCGCCACGGAGCGGCTTAATTCCATATAATCGCGCATCAACGCCTCCCTTATTTGTCACGACACTAAGCCGCCTTTTTGACCCTGTCTAGAAAATGTCTAGATAATGAGCGCCGCATCTGCTTTGCTAAGCGCTCGAAAAAGGCACGCAGAGGAGGGCGCCATGAGTATTTCAAAAGATCAAAAACCAATAGATACCGGTCTCGGCGACCGACCCGAACCCGACACTATTTTGAACGGCATTGATTTGAGCGGCAAAACCGTTTTGGTGACGGGCGGCTATTCAGGCATTGGGTTAGAGACCGTGCGCGCCTTGGTAAAAGCGGGTGCACATGTGCATGTTCCGGCGCGGCGACCCGATGCAGCGCGCAAAGCATTGGATAATATTATCGCGCCCGAGCAGGTCGGCGCGCTGGATTTGGGCGATTTGCGCTCGGTCGAAAAATTCGCTGATGATTTTAGCGCCCAACATGACAGCCTCGATTTACTGATCGGCAATGCCGGTATCATGGCTTGCCCGATGGCGAAGACGGCGCAAGGGTTTGAAAGTCAGATTGGCGTCAATCATTTCGGTCATTTCATGCTGGTCACAAAGCTGATGCGCGCGCTTGAAAATGCGGCGCAGAAAAACGGGGGCGCGCGCGTTGTGCTGCTGTCTTCTATCGCGCATCGCATTGGCGGCATTGAGTTTGACGATATGCATTATGCCAAGCGCGATTACGAAAAATGGCAGTCATACGGACAGTCGAAAACCGCCAAATCGCTGCAAGCCGTGGCCCTTGATGCGCGCGGCAAAGAGCTTGGCATTCGCGCTTTTGGCGTGCATCCGGGCGGGATTTTCACCCCACTACAGCGCCATTTACAAAATGAGGAAATGGTCGCATTGGGCTGGACCAAAGAAGACGGCTCGCCGTCGGATATGGCGGCGGCCGGTTTCAAAACACCGACGCAAGGTGCCGGCACCAGCCTGTTTGCCGCGACGTCGCCAAAGCTTGACGGGCTGGGCGGGCTATATCTGAACGATTGCAATATTGCCGAACAGGTTGCGCCTGACTCGGCTGATTTCAACGGCGTGCGCCCCTGGGCGGTCGATAGCGAGATCGCCGAACAGCTATGGCAGGAAACCGAAAAACAAATCGCGGCGCTTTAGCTGCAACAGCAGATAATGCTAGGCTCGCCAAATGAGCGAAATCGTTAATCCGGCACCGTTTCATTGGCACTGCCGCCACACTTGGCGCACGGCGAGCTATAACACCTTATGGTGCCTCATCGGCTGCTCGATAGGTGATATGGGCACGATTTTGTTTTTCCAATTGAGCGGTATTGATTGGCCGGTGCTCGCCATTATGACGCTGGCAATTATCAATGGGCTGCTGACCTCTATCATGCTGGAAACCGTTATATTGGCACGGCAAATGGCGTTAAAAGCGGCGTTTAAAACCGCCATTGGCATGTCTCTAATATCCATGCTGGCGATGGAAATCGCGATGAATATGGTTGATTACGCGATCACCGGCGGCGCAAAGCTGACGCTAGCCGTGCTGCCGCTCATGTGGACGGCCGGTTTTCTCGCCCCACTGCCTTATAATTACTGGCGGCTCAAAAAATACAGCAAAGCCTGTCATTGAGGAGGGGTTTGGCGCGCGCTTATTCCGCTTCGCTTAGCAATTTGGCGATAAATTCGACCGTTTCGGCATTGATGGCGCGCGATATGGCCGCGTCGGCAACAAAGCCGTTAAAGCCGTGAAATGCGCCGGGCACGATATGAAAATGCGTCGGCACACCGGCGCGGGTAAGCTTTTGCGCATAAACGATATTTTCATCGAGAAATAAATCCAAATCACCGACCGGCATATAGGTTGGCGGCAAACCGGCTACATTATCGGCGCGCGCCGGTGCTGCATAGGCGGGCACATCTTCGCTGCCGAATAAATCGCCCAAATAGCTTTGCCAGCCAAACTTATTATAGGCACGCGACCAGACCAATGTGTCGGGCAGCGCGTCAGAGGCCGGTGCAATATTCGTGTCATCAATCATCGGATATATCAGCACTTGGCCCAAAGGTGTGCACAGGCCACGGTCGCGAATAAGCAGCGCCAAACCGGCACACAGACCACCGCCCGCGCTGACGCCGCCAATAATCACCTTGCTCGGGTCAATATTCAGCGCCTCAGCATTATCGATGAGATATTTCAGACCCTCATAGCAATCTTCCAACGGGCCGGGATAGGCGGTTTCGGGCGCCAAGCGATATTCGACCGAGGCCGCATAGCAACCGCGCTCAGCCGCGTGCAACGTAAACATATCGCCCTGTTTGGCCTGTCCCAAAATATAGCCGCCGCCATGTATCCAGAAAAACACAGGTTTCTTATCTGCATTATCGGGCTGCATGATGCGCATTTCGATATCATGCCCATCAGCCGATTTGGCAGTCTCAAGGCTTTGCGCAATGCCATCGGGTAATGTCAACTTAGCGACCAGTGCCGCATCACGGGCATTGCCCGCTTGCCGCGCCGCCGCTAAATCTTGTGTCAAATCATTATCGCCCATCAGCTCGCGCATCAGCGCCAGCCCTTTTTCCAATTCCGGATCGATATAGCGCGACGCCGCCATCGTCAGCCCTCCATACGGAAATACAGACCGGCATTGTCGCATAGCCGTTTGATGAGTTTTTCACCCATCGCCGGAGCCGGCGTGTAAACGCCACCGGCCAAACCGTCGCATTCGGTCAATAAGCACATGGCGCTTTCGGCCAGCATTTTTGAGGTCGAGCCATAGCCGGGGTCCATATCGCCGCCTGCTGCCGCTTCGAGGCGTTCGCCGCTTTTGGTGGTGCCGATAAACCAAACGTCATAATTGCCCGCTTCGCGACTTTCTTTAGATGGGCCTTCGCCGGGCTGAGGCACGTCGTCGCCGGCCAACGGATTGACCGAGGCCACAAATTCGGCCATCGCCTTGCCTTCCGCGCCGGCACCGGCCAACATCATTTCGTCATAGGTAAAATCTTCACCATAGGCATGACCCAATAGCGCGTTCGAGCGATGCACGTTTTTCGTGTTAATCGGTGCCATGATGAACGGCGCAACCCACTGACCTGACGCCTCGTCTTCATAAATCGCATTATCCGCCGGCTGTTCGGGACCTTGAAACCCACTGGCTAGAGAAAACGGATTTACCAGCACGTTTAACAGCTCAGGGTTTTTGGCAACCGCCGCCATGGTCGCGCCCATTGAAGCGGCTGTGCCACCTGAAAATTCACCATTCATGGCGCGTACACGGGTTCTTATCTGCTGACACGGTTCGCCAAATTTTTCCTGCGCTGCCATTTGCAGATAATAAACCCCCAGATCAAACGGGATCGAGTCAAAGCCACAGCTATGCACAATGCGCGCACCTGAAGCTTTAGCCGTCGCATCATGCGCATCAATCACCCCATGCATCCAACCGGGCTCGCCCGACAAATCAACATAATCCGTCCCCGCTGCCGCACAGGCTGCGACCAGAGCCGCGCCGTAAAGTTGGTAAGGGCCAACCGTGGTAATCATCACTTTGGTGCGCGCCGCCATCGCCGCCATTTCATCAGCGCTATCGGCATTGCCCGTGACCAGCGGTGTCGCCGCATCAACGCCCATTTCATCGCGCACCTGAGCCAGCTTTTCTTCACTGCGACCGGCCATTGCCCAATTTACGCTGCGCCCATATTGGGCTTGCATATATTCAGCTACCAGCCGACCGGTAAACCCGCTCGCGCCATAAACGATAATGTCAAATTCGCGTTCACTCATGATAAATCTCCCTGCTCGATTTCGCGAGTTTAGAACGCCCAAGCGGGGAGGCAAGCCCAAATGAACCGAATTTGCGCTTTTCATTTAGCCGCTTTTTGCTAGTCTTGCGGCAATTCATTGACGTGTCAGGGGGAAATCATGTCATCAACAACCGCCAACGATAAAATCCATAAAGCGCGCCATTACGCGCTCGGCATATTGGTCGTTGTTTACACATTCAACTTTATCGACCGTCAGATTTTGTCGATTTTATTGGAGCCGGTAAAAGCCGATTTGGGTCTTTCAGACACCGCAATGGGCATGTTGACCGGTTTTGCATTTGCCATGTTTTACGCCACTTTGGGTATTCCCATTGCGCGCTTTGCCGACCGCACCAATCGGCGCAATTTGATTGCCGGTGCGTTGGGCGTTTGGTCAATTTTCACCGCCTTGTCAGGTCTGGCGCAAAATTTCTGGCATTTGCTCATAGCGCGCATTGGCGTCGGCGTCGGCGAAGCTGGTTGTTCACCGCCGGCCCATTCAATGATTGCCGACTATTATCCGGCTGACCAGCGGGCGACCGCTTTGGGCATTTATTCGCTGGGTATTCCTTTCGGCATTATGTTCGGCCTGTTTGCCGGTGGCTGGATTAACGAGTTTTTCGGTTGGCGTGCCGCATTTTTTGTCGTCGGTCTGCCCGGCGTTTTGCTCGCTTTGGTGGTGCGGTTTTCCCTTGCCGAACCGCCGCGCGGCATGGCTGAAGGACGCACCGATAGTGGCGAACAACCCAGTGTCGGCGAGACATTGACCTATCTGTGGCAGAAAAAGTCATTCCGTCATATGAGCTTTGCCGCCGCGCTGACCGCCTTTGTCGGTTATGGCTTCGTGACTTGGGCGCCGGCTTTTCTTATTCGCTCATTCGGCATGGGCACGGGCGAAATCGGCACTTGGTTCGGCCTTATTTTGGGTATTCCGGGCGGATTGGGTATTTTTCTGGGCGGCTATTTGGCTGATAAATTCGGCGCGCATGACCCAAAATGGTATCTATGGACCACTGCGATTGCACTGATTATCGTGACCCCGTTTAACCTGCTGGTTTATTTAGCGACCGACAGCACAATGGCACTATTGGGTATGGTGATACCGGTTTTATTGGGTAATTTTTATCAGGCAACGACCTTTAGCCAAACGCAGGGAATTTCCGAATTGCGCATGCGCGCTGTCGCTGCCGGTATTTTATTGTTTATCATCAATATTATCGGCCTCGGACTGGGCCCGCAGGCGGTTGGCCTCATTTCTGACCTTTTGTCTGAACAATACGGCCAAGAGAGCTTGCGCTATGCATTGCTGATTTGCGCTTTGATCAATCTTTGGGCCGGCGCGCATTATTTTATTGCCGGACGCCATTTGAAAGATGATTTAGTCAGCGAGGGCTAAAATCCAAAGCGCGCGAGCCGCGTATATATTTTATGGAAGACACCATACCAAGCGCGCCACCGCGCCCAAAAAGCCGCTTCATGTCCATGTTCAGCGAAATCGCGCCCTTGGCTGCGTTTTTTCTGGTCAATCAAGCCTTCGGGCTGTATGCCGCCGCCGTGGCTGCCATTACCGCCTCAGCGCTTTTAGTTGCGGTCACATGGGCATTGGAGAAACGCTTAGCGCGATTTGCTGTTTTCGCCACCTCGATTGCCGCTTTATTGACGCTGGCCGCCATATTGGCGGAGGAGAAAACCTATATCAAAATTCAGCCGAGTTTGTTTTCCGGCGCTTTTGCCGCTGTTTTATTGATTGGTCGCCTGCGGGGCAAAGCGATGATGAAAGTCTTCTTTGTCGCCCAATTTGACCTACCCGATGCGGTTTGGAAAAGCCTGTCACTGCGTTGGGGGTTGTTTTTTCTGGCCGCCACATTAGCCAATGAGGTCGCTTGGCGGGCTTTGAGCGATGATGATTGGGTGACGTTTCGGGTTCTGATTATGGCACCGGCTACCGGTTTCTTCATGTTGGCGCAATTGCCGATTACCTTGCGCGGTCAGCGCGACATGAAACAGATTATGGCAGCCCAACAAGCTGTCGAACAAGCGGGAAACAAAATCGATTAGCGCCGACGAACTAACCGAGACGGGCGCGCACTGCGACCGCTAATTTCCACAAAGCCAACCCTAAAAGCCAAAAAAGAAAAAACCGCACAGCCCAAATTTTTGCCACTGTCGTGGCGCTGGCGGTGGCGATTTGCGCCTCGGCCAAATCGGGAAAACCGGCCAGCAACATCGCCAGTTGAATGTTCTCGGCAAAGTCCAGCGCCATTACCGCCAGGACGGGCAGCAAGACCGCTTTGTCGAAAATGCCGCGCGCCGCCAAAACCAATAGACCGCCAAAAAAAGCGCCATAGGCGAAAGGAAATATACTGTCGAGCAAAACCGTGAAACGAAGATGCAGGCTGCGGCCTGCCTCACCGTAAAGCAGCATTTGGGTGCGCAGGGTTTCGCTGTCATAACCTTCCAATTCATCAAGCATCGCGCCGCCCAAGCGCGCTTTCAGCCATTGGAAACCGAGCAGACATAAGACCACGGCAATCAGACTGGAAATCATGGTAAGGCGCTGCGTCAAACGGGGGTTGAGCGCGTCTAAACGGGTGATGAAAGATGATTGCAAAACATAGCCCCCTTGTTATGTTCTTGGCTGATTGATTAGGGAGTTTAGCATGGAAAAAGGCGGACTCCAATGATGGCCTTAAAAATCAGGGAGCGGTAAATGGCGCAATATGAAGCGGTGATTTGGGACTTTGGCGGGGTTATCACCTCCAGCCCGTTTGAAGCGTTTAACCGCTATGAAGCGGCGAACGCCCTGCCTGAAAACTTTATCCGCACCATCAACGCCACCGACCCCGACACCAATGCATGGGCGCGTTTTGAGCGCAGTGATATCGGCGCCGAAGAATTTGACACGGCGTTTCAGGCCGAAGCCGAAACCGCCGGTCACGCCGTGCCGGGAAAAGATGTTTTGGCTCTCTTGGCCGGTGAGATACGCCCTGAAATAGTCGCGGTTTTGGACGGACTGAAGGCACGCAATTATCGCCTTGCCTGCATTACCAATAATGTCAAAACCAGCAATCAGAGCGACCTCACCTCCAATCCGGGCATGGCGCGCAATGCTGAAAAAGCAGCCGAGATTGCAACCGTCATGGCGCGCTTTGAGATGGTCATTGAAAGCTCGGTTGAGGGGGTCAGAAAACCCGACCCGGCGATTTACCAATTGGCATGCACCAAGCTGGGGCTGGCAGCGGAGGCTTGTATTTTCCTCGATGATTTGGGGGTCAATCTAAAACCGGCGCGTGCGATGGGCATGGGCACGGTGAAAGTATTGACCGCCGCTCAAGCGATTGCCGATCTATCGGCCCTATTGGGGCACGAGCTACCTTAGCCTTATCTAATTAAGCCAATGTTAAGCCGAGGCGGTTTGGCACAAAATAAAACCCCGGCGACAACAATGTGGCGCCGGGGTTTATCGTATCTTCGTTCAGTCCAGTGACCGAGCTTAGTGCGCCATCGCACCGCTTGGTGCTTTAGGCGGCTGACGACGTGGCATGATGAGTTCCATTACCACAGCCAGAGCCGGCAACACAGTGACCGCCATAACCATATTAATCATGAACATAAAGGTCAGCAGCAAGCCCATATCGGCTTGGAATTTGAGCGCTGAGAAAGCCCAAGTGGACACGCCGACCGCGAGGGTCAAAGCAGTGAACACAACGGCCATGCCGGTTTCATTCAATGTCTGCTTAAAGCTCGACGTCACATCAAGGCCGGTGGACAAATGGTATTGGATCCGGTTGTAAATATAGAAGGCGTAATCAACCCCCAAACCGACGGCCAGCACCATCACCGGCAAAGTCGCAACGGTCAGGCCGATTTCCAATAATTCCATGAACCAATAACCCATAAAGGTCGCCAATGTCAGCGGCACACAACATGCCACCGTGGCGCGGAAGTCGCGATAGGTGAACAGCACCAAAGCGATAATCGTCATATAGACATAAATCATCATTGGCAGTTCGGAGACCTCAATCTCCTCATTGACCGCAGCCTGCACACCCATATTGCCCGAAGCGAGGCGAATTTGAACCGGCACCACTTCGTGCTTGTCAATCTTCACGCCTTGCGCGCGCAATTCAGCCAGCAGGGCTTCAGGCGAGTTATTTTCGACATCATAGGTAATCGACAGCGCCGGAGAGACACCGTCATCAACCACATCGGTACGAATACCCAGATTGATATTGCCCGGGTCGCGCATCGGCGGGTCGGTGACCACTAACAGGTCAGCAATCGGCGCCGGTTGGGTTTCACGAAACTCTTTAATCGCATCAGTGACCGCCGAAATAGTGGTCGCTTTGGCGTCATCAAGGAAAACCAACTGCGTCAGCAAGGTGCATTCTTCATTCAACAGACCGGTCGATGCACCGATTGGTGATGATGATTGAACCAAGGCATATTTATTGCGCGGCAGGGCCTGCCACTTCAAATTACCTTCATTAAAGCCGGCACTTGATTGTCGCGTCACATAAGGCAGTGACAAGACCAGAGAGACACCGTCCACATTGCGCAAATACCATGAGAACTCGTTCAGATATTTCATATATGGATAGTTGATACATGCCTCGCGCGGCGTTTCGACAATCACCGTCAGCAGATTAAGACCGAGAGCAAATTTCTCAGCAATCTGGCGACTGTCTTGATTATAGCGCGCTTCTTTGCGCAGTTCCGGTGAACCGGCATGCAACGCCCCAACATGGCGGTTTTGGCTTTGAGTAAAGGCGGCGATGAACAACAACACGGCCACCACAACCACGCCAATAGCAGCGCGTGGATTGGCGATATTGCCAAGCTTTTGCATCAAGCGCATGCGGGTTTCGCGAGCGCGCGCCGCGCGACCGACAAAACCTTCATCGACTTTAAAGAAACTGGCTAAGACAGGCAGCATGACCAAATTGGTCAGAATTTTAAGTGCCACACCAATCGAGGCGGTGATTGCCAATTCTTGAATCATCTGAATTGGAATCAAAACCAATGTGCCGAAACCGACCAAATCGGTGACCAGCGCCATTGAGCCCGGGATTAGCAGACCGCGAAAGCTGGAGCGCGCCGCTTCTTCGGCTGATTTACCGGAAGAAATTTCCGCCGTAATAAGATTAATCTGCTGCACACCGTGGCTCACACCAATGGCGAAGACCAAAAACGGCACCAAAATAGCCAGCGGGTCGAGCCCATAGCCCAAAATGTTCAAAATACCGAACTGCCAGACCAGAGAGGTCAGGGAGCAGAACAGGGGCAAAAAGGTCAAAATGGCGGAACGGGCATAGACATAGACCGACAAAATGGTCAGCAGGAAGGCGATAATAAAGAACTGCACCA